>NZ_JBSGCE010000008.1:0-250635 GCF_053601695.1 Nonomuraea sp. NPDC004702 | reverse complement strand
CAGCCCGAGCAGAATCGGCGACATCGCACGCGCAGCGCTTGTCCTCACCCATTTCGAGCACAACTACCTACCGGCAATTGGCTGAGATCACGTCAGTGGGCATCAGTTATCGAGGAGGAGTTGAAAGACGATGGGTGACTACTTCGAGCGGATCGTCGATGTCGAGGTGACCGGCCAAGAGGCGGAGTCGCTCGCAGAGCGGATGGTCGACTGGATGGTTGCCGAAGGGCTGATCACGCGCGAAAGGTCCAGCGACGGCATGTACAGCCTGCAAGTGGACGACGGATACGAGCCCGGCCCCAACTGGCGACGGGCAGTGGCTGATTCCTCGGACCCGACGTGGATACCGGGCCCGGTGGCGGTCATCGTCGGGCGGGATCACCACGTCGGAGGCCAGGGGATGAGCGAGGCGGACTCGGCGACCTGCCCACGATGTGACGCGACGACTGTGATCATCGACTACCCGAACGCGTGGGAGGCGAGCCAGGCGGCTTGGCAGCCGTTCAGCGACGGCATCGACACCTGGAAGGAGACCGGCGAAGGAAGTGTCACCTGCTCCTCATGCGGCGCCTCCGTCCCGGTCACCGCGTGGCAGTTCGGGTCCGGTTTCGACCTCGGGGCACTCGCACTCGACTTCTGGGGATGGCCACCTCTCAGCGCCAGCTTCCACACGGAGTTGAGCAAGCAACTGGGACACCGCATAGAGGTACAGTCAGGCAAGTTCTGACCCCCGCCACAAGCGCTGAACCGGTTGACGACGCGAGCAGCCGTGATTGTCTGCCCCCCGTCCTGGCATAGAACGGGCGTCTGCCCCCAGAGACCTCTCGGACCATCACTAAGCGATGGCCACCTACTCCGTGCCCCTTAGGTGTACGCCGACCACTGCCGAGCAGTCCTTGCGTACATCGTCGCGGAGGAGTCAGCCGGCCGTCCGCGGCGGGCCCCGCGGATGAGTTTCGGCGCCCGACCGGTCAGAGGGTGAGCAGGTCGAGGGGGCCGAGGTCGCGGACGGTCTGGGCGAGGGCGCGAATCAGGTCGTTCTCCGCTTCGGTCGACCACACCAGCGCGTACTGCAGCGGATCGTCGTCCCGAAGCGTCAGGTAGGTGATGTCCGGCCGCAGGTAGTACCGCCTCATGTGGTGGGCGACGAGGCTGACGGTCTCTCCGGTGGTGACCAGGGAGAGGATCTCCTCGGTGTTACGCGCCAGGGGGCCGCGCTCGATCCGCCGGCTCACAGGAGTCCGGGCCGGAAGGAAGCCGTCCGCCCAGTAGTCGGGCCTGGACGGAGTGTCCACATGCGGGAAGTCGGCGAGCATCTCCAGCAGGCCGGTGGTGCGCCGGGCGAGTTCGTGGTCGGCGGCCACGGCCAGCAGGCGCGGGTCCGTGAACAGGACCGGCCCCGTGGTCAGATCGGGCTCTTCGACGGGCAGCCACGCGACGAGGACGTCGATGTCGCCGCGCCGCAACCCGGCGAACGGATCGGCGAAGGGGGAGATGCGGATCTGCAGCTTCCACTGGGGGTGGTTGCTGCGGAACGTGTCCCAGTAGTGCCGTAGGTCGTGCGAATTGTGCGGGATCATGCCGACGCGCAGCACGCCGGTGATGCCCTCGGCGGCCAGCCTGGCCCGGCGCATGCTCTCCTGGAGGCCGCTGTACATCGGCCAGAGATCGTCGCGGAGCTGCCGGCCGAGCGGCGTCAGCCGTACCGACCGCGGGGTCCGTTCGAAGAGCGGGGCGCCGATCTGGCGTTCCTGCTTCTGGATGGCCTTCGTGATCCGGGCCGGGGTGACGTGCAGTCGTTCGGCGGTGCGGGCGAAGTGGAGCTCTTCGGCCAGGGCCAGGAAGATCTCGATGTCGCGAAGCTCCACGACTCCCCCACGTTGTCTTCGGGGTTAATTCTGCCTTGCGCATTTTGTCATTGTTTCGGGCTATTTAGTGCCCGGATCCTGGTCACCGGACAAGTCAGATGATTCAGGAGTGACGACATGATGCACCTGGCAGGGAAGACGGCGCTGGTGACCGGGGCTTCGCGGGGGATCGGCCGGGCCGTGGCGCGGCGGCTGGCCGCCGCCGGCGCGCTGGTCGCCGTGCACTACGGCAGCAACGAGAACGCGGCCCTGGAGGCCGTGCAGCTGATCGAGAAGGACGGCGGCCGGGCCTTCCCGGTGCGGGCCGAACTGGGCACGCCCGGTGACGTCGACGCCCTGTTCGCCGGACTGGAGGCGGGCCTCACCGCGCGAACCGGGCAGGCACGCCTGGACATCCTGGTCAACAACGCCGCCGTCAACACCGGCGGCCCGATCGAGGCCATCACCCCCGAGGCGTTCGACCGGCTGATCGCGATCAACACCAAGGCGCCGCTGTTCATCATCCAGCGGGCGCTTCCCCTGCTGAACGACGGCGGCCGGATCGTCAACGTGACCACCGCGGCGACCAGGATCGCGATGCCCGAGGCGCCGTACGCGATGAGCAAGGCCGGCATCGAGGTACTCAGCCGTTCCCTCGCCCAGCAGGTGGGCGCGCGGGGCATCACCGTCAACGCCGTCGCGCCCGGCCCGACGGTCACCGACATGAACCCGTGGATGCTCGGCAAGCCCGACGTCCAGCAGATGGTCGGCACCGGCAACGCCATCCCGCGCGTCGGTCAGCCCGACGACATCGCCGACGTGGTCGCCTTCCTGGCCTCCGAGGCCGGGCGGTGGGTGACCGGCCAGGTCGTCGACGCCTCCGGCGGCTGCTTCCTCGGCCCCGGATCTGAGCTGACAACGCCCCGGGGCGCCGTCAGCCGGCCTTCAACCGGCTGTCAGCGCTGCCCGGGAGATTCGGACCTGCCCCAACAATCCCCTTCACGTATCAGGAAACGTCATGAAGCTTCTTGCCCTGAGCTGCCTGGCCGCCGTGACCCTCGCCGGGACCGCCACCCCGGCGTCGGCCGACACCGGAGTGGTGTCCGCGCTCGACAGCGTCGCCAAGCCGCTGGTCTCCACCTCGCCGGGCGCCCGGGCGCACGACCTGGACGCCTTCGGCGCCATGGTGGGCCGGGCCGAGGTGGTCGGCGTGGGCGAGGCCACCCACAGCACCGCCGAGTTCTACGCCCTCAACCAGCGACTGTTCCGCTACCTGGTGACCGAGAGAGGATTCACCACGTTCGCCCGCGAGCTGAGCTGGAGCACCGGCCTGCGCCTGAATGATTATGTTCTGTACGGCCAGGGCGACCCGCAAGCGATCTTCCACGACGAGGTCAAGGGCCCCTACGACCTGTTCGACAACCGCGAGTTCCTCGACCTGGTCCAGTGGATGCGCGCCCACAACGCCGGCCACGCCAAGAAGGTCCAGTTCATGGGCGCCGACCTGCTCTACCCCGGCGACATCCTCTTCGACAAGGTGCTGGCGTACGCCAAGCAGCACCGACCCGCCCTGCTGCCCGAGCTCACCCAGTTGTACGACGGGCTGCGCCCCACCACGAAGAACGCCGGCGAGTACATGGCGCAGGCGCTGGCCGTACCGCTGGAGACCCGGCAGGACAACGCCGAGCGGGCCACCCGGGCCCTGAAGCTCCTCCAGAAGGAGGGCGCCGACGGATGGACGGTCCAGCACGCCCGCGCGCTGTCGCAGACCTTCACCGACTTCGCCTTCGACCAGGCCACCGCGGACGGCCGCCGCCAGGCGGCGATCTACCGGGACCAGGTGCTGGCCGACAACGTCACCTGGTGGAACCGCACGACGGGCGCCAAGATCCAGGTGTCCGGGCTGAACGCGCACCTGAGCTACACCCCGATCGACACCACGTACGTGCCGGCCCCAATGGGCGGCGAGCTGCGCGAGCGGCTCGGCGACCGCTTCGTCACCGTCGGCACCAGCTTCTACCAGGGCGGCTACAACTTCTCCAGCTCCGAGACCGCCTGCCCCGACGGCGTCAAGCCCGCCGAACGGCCGGGGACGTGCAAGGGCTGGGTCCCCGCCGCGGGCCCCGACTACAACGAGTACGTCCTGGACCAGGTGCGCCACCGCGACTTCATCCTGGACACGCGGACAGCTCCGCGGACGGCTCGGACGTGGCTGGCGCAGGCCCGGCCCACCCGGCTCATCGGCGGCGGCTTCTGGTCCCCCGACCAGGCCGTCCAGGCCTCCCTGAGCCGCTCCTTCGACGTGGTGATCCACCTCCACCAGGTCAAGGCGGCCACCCTCACCCGCTGACGGCATGCCGGACGCCCCCCGGCCCATGATCGCCCCCGGACGTACCGGTCGACCATGGGCCGGTCTCCGCCTCGCCAGACGTCAGGCCGACCGGACAGCCACCGATCCCGCAGCAGCCGTTCGGGCCTGACTCTGTACCGCTGCTGCCGGCGGTGCCTGTTCACTTCGTGCCGCAGAACCAGCCGGGAAGAGGCTTCACCCAGCTCGAAGGGCAGCGACAGCCTCAACGAGACCGGCCGCCTCCAGAGCGTCGAGCACGTCCTCGACGGTCTCGGGCGGGCTGGTCCGTGAGTCCGCAATCTGCTGCACACACGCCCAGACGACCCTTCCGTCCAAGTCGATTTGGTCGAGGACGAAGTCGTCGGGCGACTTCGCCTCGATATCCCATGGAGCCAAGTAGTCAGCAGGGAAGTCCTTGAGATTCGACGTGACGATGGCCTTCGCGCCCACCTTGATCGCTGCGGCGAGCACATGTCGATCGTCAACGTCTGGGAGCTTCAGCCCTTCGATCAGTGGCTCATACCCCTCGACGAGGCAGTCGCGGACAGCGGAGTTCATCAGTCGGCGGAGCTTGTCGAGCTTTTCCGCAGGAATGTCGGGGCGGTTGGCTGCGAGGTTGCGCTGCATCTCGTCGAGGATGCTGTTGGTCCACCTGGCTTGCACCCGTGCCGTCATGGCGAGGCGAATGAGCAGGTCACGCAGGGTGTTGCCGTACAACACGTTCGCGTCGTAGACCACCACGAATGTCATGGCTCAGATGCCCAACTCTTGCCCCAGCGCAGCGAGTTCGTCGGCCGCGGTCCGGCGCTTGGCGTCATCGCGACGCCTGTACTCCTGGAGGTCCTCGTACTTGATTCGACGGTGCTTGCCAATCAACCGGAACGGTATCTCTCCCGTCTCCAGGAGTTTGATGACGTACGGGCGTGAGACGTTCAGCATGTCCGCCGCTTGCTGTGTCGTCAGCTCAGCATGGGACGGAATCACCGTGACTCCGCGCCCTTCAGCTGCTTGGGCAAGGATGAAGGCAAGCAGAGCTACTGCTTCACGAGGCAGGATCAAGGGGTCCTCTTCCCCGTGCTCACCGACGACCTGCACGGTCGACTGCTCGGGATACCGCATGAGGTAATCCTTGATCCGGCGGACCGCGCGAGCGGCCACCTCCGCATCGATGCTTCCCGGCTGAACTCGCTTGGCCTGCACGTCAGTCATGACGTCACCCCCTCTTCGCAGTATCCGCAACAAGCGAAGCAAACGCAAGCACGATCGCCAGCAGCCCGGCACCGCCTTGACCCTGTGATGAAGGCTGTCGCCGAAGACGGCGCTGACCCATGATCTACGCCGGGCGTGCCGGGCGACCATGGGTCAGGATCTAGCTATCTCTACAGGTCTACGCTCGCCGGAAGTCAGGCCGCCCGGACAGGCCACGGCCGCCGATGCCGCAGTAGCCGTTGGTGGCTTTGTACAGGGCATTGCTCTTGGTTGCTCGGCTCCCGGCAACGAATCCCTAGGACTGGGGGTCGTTGGAGAGGTTGATCCGGATCTCCGTGTTGCGGTACCCGGCGCGCAGGAACGCGGCCGCCATCGGCGCGTTGCCCACGTCGGTGGTGGCTGTGATGCGCGTCTCTCCGTTGGCCGCATGCATGCGGGTGATCTCGGCGAGTTCCTCGTGCACGTATCCGCGCCCCCGGAACTCCGGGACCACCCCGAGATATCCGACGTTCACGCTGTACGGCGTCGCCGAGGGGATCGCCATGCCTGCCACCTCGCCCTCGAACGTGTAGGCGATCCGCCACCACTCCCGCTTGCCCGGCGCGCCGAGATAGAAGTCCATCTCTTCGCGCGCGGTCGCGTCCACGCCTTTGGCCGCTACGTTCGTTCGGGTCTGAAAGTCCAGACTGCCCTCGGCGATTCTCCTGAACACCGCCAGGAACTCCTCATCGGACGCCTCGGCGAACCGCAGCGCCCCAGCCACCGGGGGCACCCCGTCGGCCGGCGCCCACTCGAACTGCAGCCGCTCGACCTCCCGGGTAAGGCCGGCCGCGTGTGCTGCCGTTCGCCGCCATTCCACGGCCGCCGAGGTGACCGGATCGTCACGCCAGCCGCCGGACGCCTTGATCGCGTACTGCACCGGCTCCGGGAACACTGCCAGTGCGGCCCTGATCAGTTCGGTGGCGACGACGATGCGCTCACCCAGTGCGGGATCGACGTCCAGGCAGTCGAGCGCGACCGGGTACGCGCTGCCCCTCGGCCCCCACCACAGCGCACGTCCCGCGACCCGGTCACCGACCTCGGCGATCCACGTCCACTCCGACCGGTACATGTTCTCGGCCAGTTCTGCGAGGTAACGGTCGGCGGAGATCCAACCGACGGGCTCCGTCACGACCCACGAGGTCACACGGTCCAGCTCCGCAGGGACGATCGCACGACAGGAAATCACCAAAAAGAGCTTAGTGGACCTTTTGTCCACCTGTGGGCGACCCAGCATGGGACAGGTCACGCCTCACCGGACGTCAGCCCCACCGGACAGAACGCCACCCTTGTCGCCGATGCCGCAGTAGCCGTTGGTGCGATCGACCTGCTCGACCGGGCCATATGCCAGACCGCCGGTCAGGTCGCGATCCGAATAGAGGATGGGCCCCCTCGCCCGTCCGGTGGGGCGATCAGCTCGACGTACGACCGGTCTACGTCTCAGCCGAATTGGACGGCATGAGCGATCAGCGACTCCGCGTACGTGGCCAAGTATGCGACCAAGGGAGAGTCCGCAGGCACCGTAGACCGACCGATTCGGCATGCCGGACAGATCGCCGGCCTGAAGGTCACCGAGCACGCCCAGCTGATCACTGGCACTCCGCCTCCCGATCCAGAGAAAACCGTGACGGTAGGCGAGTGGCACTAGGCCGGAAGCGGCCATCGCCATGGAGAGGCTTTCTGGGCCGAGGTAGCACGCCATCGCATCGCCACCGCTCGCAGGATCGCCCGACAACAAGCAGACGAGAAGCGATAGGGCCCCGTGCCTCTAACCGAGATCGCGGGAAGCCGGTTGTCGCTCAATTAGTCACCCAGGATCGGGCCTGCGGGCTGGGGCTGCTGCCACACGTCTCGGCCGTTGCCCCACAGCTCAGAGGCATGGTAGGCAAACCGATCGAACAGGCCGTCGTCCTGATACCGCCGCAAGTGCAACATGGGCGAGTCGTGACCAACGAGCTTCGCCAAGTGCGGCGTGACGAGCATTTCCGAGTCGAACCGGAACACGCTCATGGCGATGTGCTCGTCACCGAACCGGGCCTCGACACCGGCAACGTCGCGTAGCTGCTCGATCTCCGACAGAGTGATCCGGATGCGCGTGGAGACGGTCAGCGGAACGTTCTCCACGTCCTCGCGGTGGCGCGTCACCTCACTCTCCGGATCGCCGACGAGGAACCGGATCTTGCACCCCTGCTGCGCCTTCCGCTTGAGCACCTTCGCGAGATTGGGGTGTTCCAGCCACAGGAAGTAGTTGGTGTAACCGGCGAACACGATCTCGTTGCGCGCCGAGCTGATGAGATTGCGCCAGATTGATTTCGGACATGCGGAGCGATACGGATAGACGGTCAAGACTTCCTTATCCGGCCCAGTTTTCACCGTATTGCGAATTGCATCCGGCCATAGCACGGCTGTCTCAACTCCTAGTGCCTCTGCGGCTGCCCATTGATGCCGCATGTGCGGAACGCGGGTTTCGTCCTGCAGCCAGCGTTCCACCGTCTTGACGTCCACGCCACATCGGTCGGCCAAAAGCTGGTTCGTGACCTGGGCGTTCAGCATGGCGCTGCGTAGGGGGACGTTGGCCACGGCACACCTCGAACTGGAGGACGTCAGGACGTTCGGAGCGTAACGCTGTAACGTCCTGGACGTCTTGATAACGCGGTGGGTTTGTCACGCTCAGGTAAGCACGCTGATCGCATGTCCACTCCGGTGATTCTCGAAGACCTCCAAGCGGCATTTCCCGGTTGGTGCATTTGGCGTAGTTCTGCGGGCCGTCTCTGGGCCACCCGGAACGGCCGTCGCCTGTCCCCGCGCGAAGTAGATCACGGCCTGTCTCAGACGATCGACGCGGACGACATCGTCCATCTCGCCGAGCAGCTGAAGGAGCAGGAGACAGCAGAGGAGGCGTTGTGAGCCGCCCTCCGCTCGCACCGGAGACCCACGCCGCCGCTGCCCTGGCCAACGCCCTCGCCGCCCAGGGAGTCCCCGCAGACGTGCACGACGGCTACGGCCTGGCGCTGGTGTCCGTCTGGGCCGGATTGGTCGTCTGGTGTCACGACGGGCGCTACTGGTGGCGATCGGCATGGGATGCGAGACGACAGCGAGTCATATACGCCTGGCCCCCCTCCACCGAACCCGCTCAGGCCGCTCACCGAATCGCTCTCCGCTACGCCCAACTACGGGAGTCTCAGCCGATCGGTACGCCGCTCGCCGGAGCGCACCCGTGCCCATGACCTTGGCGAAGCTGATCGCCCAGTACCCGGCATGGCAGGTTCAGGAGATTGCCGCAGGCTGGGTGGCCATTCGGAAGCAGCCCGTTCCCTGTGCAAGCGGACTGTCCAACGTCCGTTGCGGGGCGACGTTGGATGAACTGGCTGCGAATCTGCAGGCGGAGACCAGACAGGGCAGCGGGGAGCAAAGTTCCCTTCGAAGCGTCTGAAACGGCCCCGCAATACGCCAGCCTCCACCACAGGGAGAAACCCGGGTAGATCGCTGGCAACCCGACCCGGAGCGCAGGGCCTCCAGACCCGAGCACCGGGAGCAGGGCGGCAGAAACTTGAAGCTCATCGTCGGGGGCCGCCGGCCCGCGTGCGGTGGCGGGCGCGAACTGCCCCAGGCCGCACGCGCAAGCCCGCCAGACCGCTAAGCGGGCCGGCGGCCGGCGCAGCGAGCCCTTGAACCTGCAAGGAAGGTTGTCGCCGAAGACGGCTTTGGCCCATGGTCGACGCCGGACGTGCCGGGCGACCATGGGCCAAAATCTAGCTATCTCCGCAGGTCTACGCCTCGCCGGAGGTCAGGCCGACCGGGCAGGCCACACCCGTTCCGCCGATCCCGCAGTAGCCGTTGGGAACTTTGTACAGGCACTGCTGGCGGTAGCGCTTTGCTTCAGGCGATAGATGCGTGACCTAATGACGCCTGGACCGGTACTCAGCCCACGTGTCGACCGCCTCTTCAAGGTCAAGGGCGGCAACATCCTCACGCGCCATCCCGACCGTGTAGATCAAGCGGTCCGCGAGCCAATCTGGAACGGGTTCCCTGGGAGATGCCTTCTCCACCCGAATGTGATCGGCCAGCGCGCCGAGACGTTCGATCACCTGGCCGAGCTGGATGATCTCAGGCCGGCCCGTACCCGCCTCCCGGACCCTCGCCGTCGCCTCCTCGTACACTTCGGCGTCGGCACGTTCACCGACAGCCCACACCTCGCAGATCTCCACCGACTTGTCCTCGGTGATGCGGTAGACGACACGCCAGGTGTTGCGACCGACCACCAGCTTCCGGAAACCGGTCAGTTCCCCGCCAAGCGGATAACCAGCTTCAGGGTTGTCCAGCAGGAGAAGGATCTTCTTGAGCACCTTGGGTACCGCGTCTGGGCCGATCCGCCGAAGGTCGTCGACCGCCGGCGCCGTGAAGGCGACGTCGGACACGATTCACTCATCGTCCGGGATGGCGGACAGCGACTCGCGAGTATGCCCGAAGGCGGCAAGCACCTCATCGAGTGAGACCCGCTCCCCCGTGTCCGTAACCGACCGGGCGAGCACCAGCGCCAGATCACGCAGATCAGCCGCCGCCTCCTCCAGCTCATTGAGCCGGCGGATACTCACTACCGCCGCCACTGGCTGACGCCGACGGGTGACCACCAGATCAGTCCCCTGCTCCGCATCAGCCACTAGGCGGGCAACCCCTCGCTGGGCCGCCTCTGTGACGCTCAGCTCAGTAGCGTCGTGCAGAACAGTCATGCATTAACTGTATATCTATCTGCACAGAAGTGCGACGCCTGGGCCGACGTTCGGCTCACGCCTCGCCGGACGTCAGGCCCACCGGGCAGGCGACGCCCGTTCCGCCGATTCCGCAGTACCCGTTGGGCACTTTGTACAGGTACTGCTGGTGGTAGAACTTGACTCTCCGCAACAATTCATGTGAGGAGAGTTACATGACCATTGTCCCGGTCGTCTCCTACGCTCGCATTTCCGCCGACATCAGGCGGGATGAGCACGGGGTGCAGGACCAGCACCGCCTCAACCGGGAGACGGCGGAACGGCAGGGGTGGACGGTCGTCCACGAGTACACGGACAACGACAAGTCAGCGGCGAAGGCCGATGTCGTACGCGACGACTTCGAGGCCATGCTGCGGGTTCTCCGAGCCGGCGAACTCCCCGACGGTACGGCGGTGCAAGGCGTCGTGATCGTCGCGGAAGACCGTCTCGCTCGACGCCCCGGTGACTACGAGCGCTTCGTCGAAGCGATCACGTACCAGGACGGGCGCGTGTTCGCCGACGCTCGCGGCACGAAGGACCTGTACAGCGAGGACACCGAAAGCATGGGCCTCTTCGGCGCGGTGATCTCCAAGATGGAGGTCCGCAAGATGCAGCGCCGTATGCGCCGCTCGCATCGGACGCGAGCCGAGCAAGGACTGCCCGTCGGCGGTACGCGCCCCTTCGGCTGGAAGCCCGACCGACTCACCCTCGACCCTAAGGAGGCACCTCTCGTACGGCAGGCAGTCCTTGACCTCGTCGCAGGCCGCTCGCTCTACTCCATTGCCAACCAATGGCGTCGGGAGGGCGCAAAGACATCGCTGGGGAACGAGTGGACCCCTCAGTCGCTCAAGCTCACCGTGCAGAACCCTCGCGTCTGCGGTTGGCGGGAGATCAACGGCGAACTCGTCCGGGACGCAGAGGGCAACCCCGTGGTCGGGCAGTGGGAACCGATCGTGACACCCGAACAGTGGATGGCGGTCAAGAACATCTTCGACGCCCGCAGAGGCCACTACATCCACCGGGACGGGCGCATCGGCCACATCCTCACACCGGACTTCCGCGAGCCGAACTACCTGCTCACCGGCTTCCTCCGCTGCGGTCGCGCCAAGCCGGACGGTTCCCTCTGCAACACCTCGCTGCGCGTCACCCACAGCAAGGACTGCATCCAGCACATCTACATCTGCCCGGGCAAGACCGTCGGCGGCTGCGGCGGACTCGGGCGGCGCGGTGACATGGTTGATCTCTTCATCTCGGAAGCAGTCCTCGCCAAGCTGGAGCAGGTCCAACTCGCCGCGTCCGCCACCCCCGCCGAATGGCCGGGCCAGGCCGAGTACGAGGGCGCGAAAACCCGGCTGGAGGAACTGCGCGTGCAGTGGACAGCTGGCAACATCACGAATGAACTGTTCTTCTCGACGGCCCCTGATCTTGAGAAGCGCATCGCCCGCCTTCGCACCGAGGCTCAAGGCTTCACCGCCGCCGCTCAACGCCGCCAAGCCCGTTCCGACACCGACATCAGCGACATCCGACGGCGCTGGTACCTGCCAGAGGAGGAAGACGGGCTCCCCCTCACCATCAAGCGGTCGTATATCCGCGAAGCCCTCCTAGCCGTGATCATCTATCCCTCAGGCAAGGGACGCAGGACGTTCAACCCCGACCTGCTTGAGCCGATCTGGCGAGAAGGCTGAGCCCAAGACGTCCAGGACGTCCGAGAAGGCTGTCTCCCTTACCTTTGGGCGACAGCCTTCTTACTTTGCCCTCGAACCACCGGTGACAACCGGACGTCTACGGACCCGGCCGGACGTCTACGGTACGTACCGGACGTCTGCCCTCGGGTCGCCGCCGGAACTCCGACCTGCGTAGACACGTTCTTCGAGTGGTACAACGTACTCACACCAAGAGCCACCGTCCCTCTACAGCACGACCGCAGCGAACATCTCGGCGAATCACCTCAAGGCGCATAGACGATTCCGGGCAAGCACATCCACGACCACTGATGACCCGTCGGATTTCCCGGCCCGACGGCAGGTGTCCACAAAGAGCGCGCCATTCACCTCCTCGCCGCACTCCATTCCTGTTCTCTCGCTGCTGGTACCACCGCCAACGGCTGTCTTCAGGCTGCCTTGGCGCTGGCGTCTGGTCGTGCTCGTCAGGTACGGCGGTGGCTCCCGCCCACGAGCTGAGGAGGCCACCTGAACCAACCGAACGAGCTGTCTGCCCAGGAGTGGGGCAAGCAGCAAGCCGCACGATCCCCTCGCTGGTCAGAAGAGAAGTGGCAGCGCATCGCCACCGTGCTCGGCGTATGCGTCGCCCGCCAAACCTCGCCCGACGGCTCCTCCGGGAAGGACGCCGCATGAGCGAGGTTCCTCACCTGTCACCCGAGATGCGGGCTGTGATGCAGCGAGCGGCCATGCCCGACTTCGCCCGCTGGCAACAGATGGTCCACGCCACGGGCGGCTGCGCCCAACCGGTCCGGCTGCGCGGCGAGAGGTACACGCTGGACAGCCGGACGGGTGAAATCCTCGACATGTACCGGACCGCCGACGAGCCGACCGGCTTCCTGCTCACAGCCTGCGGCAACCGGCGCGCGTCCAGGTGCCCGGCATGCTCGGCGGTTTACAAGGACGACACGTACCACCTGATCATCACTGGCCTACGCGGCGGCAAGGGCGTTCCGGAGGCGGTCAGCCAGCATCCCCGAGCGTTTGTCACCTTCACCGCTCCATCCTTCGGTGCGGTCCACGCCCACCGCGAGCAGTCCGGCCGGACGCTCCCATGTCGTCCGCGCCGGGACCGTCCCGTCTGCGAGCATGGCCGGCAGAAGGGCTGCGGTTCGCGTCACGAACGCGATGACATCCAGGTCGGGCAGCCCTTGTGCGTGGACTGCTACGACTACATCGGAGCCGTCCTGTGGAACGCCCACGCAGGCATGCTCTGGCGGGAGTTCACCAAGACGGTGCCGAGCGTCCTGGCTCGTCTGCTCGGCATCACCCGCATGGAGCTACGCCGCACGATCCGCCTCTCGTACGCCAAGGTCGCCGAGTACCAAGCGCGCGGCCTGGTCCACTTCCATGCCATCGTCAGACTCGACGGACCGGACGGACCCGCCGACCGTCCTCCGGACCACATCACTATCAACCTGCTCGACCGGGCCATACGCCGGACCGCCAGTCAGGTCGCGGTCCGAATAGAGGACGGGCCGCCCTCACCTGTCCGGTGGGGCGATCAGCTCGACGTACGACCCGTATACGTCTCAGCCGAGCTGGGCGGACTGAGCGATCAGCGAGTCGCCGCGTACGTGGCCAAGTACGCCACTAAGGGAGCCGAGTCCGCAGGCACCGTAGACCGTCCGATTCGGCATGCCGGACAGATCGCCGACCTGGAGGTCACCGAGCACGCCCGCCGCATGATCTACACCTGTTTCAGCCTCGCCGAGCTCCATCCCTACCGAACCCTGCTCCTGCGACAGTGGGCGCACATGCTGGGCTACCGGGGACACTTCTCCACCAAGTCGCGCCACTACTCGATCAGACTCGGGGACCTTCGACAGGCCCGCGCCGACTTCCGCGCCGAGCAAGCCCGGCTGATCACTGGCACCCCGCCTCCCGATCCAGAGAAGACCGTGACGGTAGGCGAATGGCACTATGCCGGAAGCGGCCATCGCCACGGAGAGGCCTTCTGGGCCGAGGTAGCACGCCAACGGATCGCCACCGCTCGCGAGATCGCACGACAGCAAGCAGGCGAGAACCGATAGAACCCTGTGCCTCTAGACCTAGAGAGATCACCTCTAGGTCTAGAGGCACACCTAGAGGCTCATCAGCCGCCTGACCAGGCACCTAACGTCTAGAGGCTCCTAATCTCGCTGGGCTCCATCCGGCCAGATCACCCGTACGGGCACCTCCCGCCGCCGTGCCTCGGCCACCACGTCAGCAGTCCCGCCATAGCCTCGGGCCGGCTGCCCGTCCCAGACGGCGAACAACACATCGGCGTCGTCCAGCATCCGCGCGCTGGCCGTCATGTGCGACTCCGCGGTGGACTCCACAAAGTCCAGCCGGTGAGTTCGGACCGCCCGGCCCAGCAACTCGTCGTACGCAGCATGGCACTCGCCCGGCAGCCCGTCCCGATACTCCTTGGCCGGGATCACGGCTTCCAGCACGCCGCCGAGGTCGAGTACCGCGCGAGCGAAAATCTGATCAGCCCCGTCCGCCAGGCAGGACAATCCGGCGACTTCACGACCGTACTCCGCGAGCGCCTCACGTACCGCCCCGTCGATGAGTACGGCGGTTCCCTCCGGCAAGCCCCGATGGCCGGACACAGCGATGCGAACCATGATCCCCCTAGATCAGAGTGGCGTGAAGACGCTCGTCGAACGAGCGCAAACCGCTGGACGACGGCCCGGCATACGATCGCCGGAAGTTCTTGACCCGGTGCAGGACACGCTCGGAGCCATACGTCGTCGCCACCGTAAGCGCATTGGACGCCAGATACAGCGCCTCGTCATAGCGCCCCGACATGGCCTCAGCCGTCGCCACCTCTGTCATGAGCACACCCCGCTGCTTCGCACCGGGCTGGGCCGACGCAAGCGACTCGTTGAACGCGGCAACGGCTTCAACCGGCCGCTTGAGCCGTACCATCACCAGAGCCCGATATCCCGCCAGCTTCGCGCCATCGAACGGGAACACCCACGGCCAAAGCGGCGCGGCGGCCCGCTCACCAGCCCGTACCGCCGCCTCGGCCACACTCAACGCCTGAAGCGCCGCCGCCTCGTCCCGCGCGGTCGCATGGCCGAGCGCTTCGAGGCTCGACAGCCACGCGCGGGCGATGGCCGGTGGCCGCTCACCGATCTCCCGCCGCGCCCGCGCCAAGAGATTCAGTCCGATCAGCGGGTCGTTGGCGTCGATCTCGAACGCGGCCAGACTGCCGATCATGTACGCCGCCAGCAGCGCATGGTTGGCCTGTCGTGCACTGTCGACGGCGCGACGGTAGTAGAGCCGCGCCGAACCGGTGTCCTGCATTTCGGCGTGCACCCAAGCCGCGAAGCCTGCCGCCTCGCTCAGACCGGCCCGGATCTCGTCAGCATGCGGAGACCGCGACGCGCGGCCGAGAACGCGGCTCGCGAGATCGACCTGCGCCACAGCCGGCCTGGCGAGTTCGCGTGCAGGCGTGACGGCCTCCAACCGACGCTGGGCGCCGGTGATGCTGGTCAGCGTGGCAGCCGTCGTCTCGTCCACATCGGGACGCTTGGGCAGGGCCACCCCCGCCAGCGCGGTCAACGCCAGCGCCTTGCCGAAATCTCTGCGCTTCGTCGGATCGTCATCCCCTCGGGCTCCGAATCGGAGCAAGTGAAGCGGCACCCCGATCTGGATGGATATCTCCCGGACCTGGTCCACAGTGAGCGGCTGACGACCACGCAACACCTTGGACACCCAACTCTGGGAGTAGCCGACCGCCTCAGCGAGCTGGCCCTGCGTCCAACCCTGCGCCCGCCGCACCTCTTCGAGGATGGTTGGTAGATCGCACTCGGCGAGAGCGGCGGCCACGACTGGCCCGGACCAGAACTGCGGCGGTATCTGGGTCACAACGCTAGGTTAAGCCGCTGCCCTCGGCCGTACCGATATTCGTGACGGGAATACCCGTACCACCAGCAGCACTAGGCCGTTCACCTGCTGTTGCATGACAGCAACGCTCAGTACATGAACGAACTACCGCCTCACCCCTTGGCCGCCGCACAACAACTGGCTGCCGCCCTTGGGGACGAGGGAATCACTGCCGACGTCCATCACGACTACGGCACGCCCATGGTGTCGGTCTGGGTCGACCTGATCGTTTGGTGTGCGGATGGCACGTACTGGTGGCGCACCGGCTGGAACCCACGCAGACACCGACCGATCTACGCAGGCCACCCCTTCACCCAGCCAGCCCGCGCCGCCTACCGAGTCGCCCTCCGCTACACGCAACTGCGCATGTCGCATCCGCTCTCGTCACTGATCGCCGGAGCGCAGCCGTGCCCCTGACCGTGCAGCAAGTGCTCAACAGATTCCCCGGCTGGCAGATCACCGATATGCCCGGAGGCTGGGTCGCCATACGAGTCAACTTCCTACCTAAGGTCAGCGGTCTCTCCAACGTGCGTTGCGGAGAGACCTTGGAGGAGCTGGCCGGGAACCTACACGCCGAAATTAGGCTCCAGAAGTCACGGGCACCTGTCACAGGTGATTCCTCAGCTAACTGACCAGGAGCGCAGGGCTTCCAGGCCAAGCGGCAGAGGCGTTGCGGAAGCCCAAGTTCCCAATCCGACCTGCGCCTGATACCCGGTGGGCCGGGGCTGAGGGACGAAGCCCTGGACCGTCGATCGCCCCCAAACACCCTACGGCGACCAGCCATGGCAAGGCGATCGGGAGGCCCGCACCTCTACGGCGGAGTCAAAACATGGACCAAACCGCATTAGCAGCTCGGATCTCAGGCGTCCAGATCCGTCCAACCTGGATCGCGACGGCTCGGCGGTCCATCCAGAACGTACCGGGATGACGGCGAACTGCAACCCGTGCATGGTGATCACGCATGCGGCCTGGAGCAGTGCCGAGCTGGCCCCTAATCTGCCCCCATCCTCCTCGTAGCTGCCGATCCCCAAGGCCGGGTTCGCCGGGTCAAGGGGCGGCGGAGCCGATCGCGAAGCGACGCCGTAGGCGCCCTTGAGGCGGTGGGCACGGCCGGGACACTTGGGCAGCGAGGAGGACAGAAGTTACCGGACTGCGGGTAGAGAGCTCTCGTCACTCACACTTGCGCCGCGCTCTCCGGTTCCCCGACGTCCTGAAGGCGGGGCCCCGCTGACAGGAGGACCCCTAACTCAGAGCCTCCCCCAACAGGTACCTGGCTTCGGTTGTGGTTTGAGAGAATTGCTTCAGAACCTCTGAACAAGAACGCTGACGCTAGCTATGATCCTTCATGTGCTAGAAGAGAGCGTTGCCGAGGCACCTACTAGCGTGTTCCGACCGCTGCCTTGGATCACACGCGCCATGGGACTACCCCTGTTCCCAGGCACGTATAAAGAGTGGCCAGAACTTCTAAGGTCTTTGCTGACAGCATTCACCACAGAGACTCTTGCGTCCACTCGAATCATGTGGCCGCGGGGCAGTGATTCCCTGACGGCTGGCGAAGCCGCTAAAAACATTCGACGCACCGGCCTGATCACTCTGGATGGGCCCCATATCCGAGTCACACCTCAAGGAAAGCACTGGCTGGCTTCGGGTGACGACGAACTTCTCACTGTAATATTTCACTGTAATATTCGATTTATAGGAGAGCTACTACTAGCACTTTCCCAAGAGGGCGCACTTACCCATAACGAATTAATGGAAATAGCGGATACTCAATATGGTTTACACTGGAAGTCGGACACTCAGATCCGTAATCGCACAAATTGGCTCCGAACTTTAGGAATCCTAGACTTCTACAATAAACGTCTACATCTCACGGAAGCCGGACAGCGCGTTCTCGATAAAATAGAGGTCGCATCTCCACTATCCGATGCCGAACTACCTGCTCCATCAATCAGTGATCCAGCCCCTGCAGTAGCAGAGCTACTTGGGACTTTGAACGCCGCCACGCTCGCCAGTAGAGCCCGAGGCGGCATGCTCTACCTACCCAGGGACAAAAAATACTCGGACAAACTAGACGTTTTGACCGCATTTGCTGAGTTGGCGATACCGGCAGTCAAAACGACTGAGCTGAAAAGTTTCTGCGTCAGCGAGTTCAACATTCAGGACTCCTCAGCAGAATCTATCATCGGCTCCCTTAAAGCCTTGGGAATCATCGAACAAGTCTCATCGGACTCGTGGAGTACAACTGCGCTCGCTAAGTCATGGCTAGAAAGCCAGGATCCTCTAGATCTCGTCCGCATTGCGCATGCACACGTATGGTATTTCGGCGAGATCCTTCATGATCTGGATGACCCCAGTATCAGCCACTATCCGAAAGCGCTAGTGCAGCGCAGCGCCAACTATCACCCGGAAGGTCGTGGCCTTATAGACACGGCCATCAACAGTCGCGTGAGCATCCTAATAGCTTGCGGGCTGATTGAAAAATTAAGAACTACCGATTACCGCGTCACCTCCTTAGGTCGGCTCTTTCGCAGCACAATCCTTTGTCAGGATATCGCCTGCCCAAGCGAACCCAGCTCCGAAGTCGACGCTAAACCCCAGACTGCAGCAGATATATCACCCAACGCAGTAAGTGACGCTCAGACACTGGCCGACGAAATCGAGGCAGCTAGTATTGATAGCGCAAATTATCAGCGCCTTGAAAGAGCGGCTGTCGCGGCATTCAACTACCTCGGTATGCCCAGCAATCACATCGGAGGATCCGGCCGGCCAGATGGAACAGTACGAACTGGAATCGGCGTACAGAGCCAACTACTAACTCTTGAAACAAAGAGTTCAGCAACGGGTCGCGTCTCTGAAGAGGCAGCAAACCTTCTCGGGCTACCTGAACATAGAGAAAAGGCTGGCGCAGCACATACACTGCTAGTTGGTCCAGGATTTGACCGGCGACTCCAGCAGGCAGCAGACAGAGACCCGAATATCGCCGTGATTCTTGCTTCACTTCTTGCCGAAACGGTACGCCGACAAGCTATAACTCCTCTCACGGTGATGCAACTAGCACCTCTTGTGGATCCCGCCCTCAGTTGTGCGCAACGCGATGAAACGCTTTCTGGGCTATGGCGCCGAGAGGAGCGTCGTTCCAAGGTGGAACATGCCGTGATAGAGGTCCTTGAAGAAGAAGCTCTCAACCCGCTCCAAGAGGACGGATGGCTTGACCTTACGAGCATTCGTCGAGAGCTTCGTCGCTATGACTTTCTCGCCAGCGAAGAAGAGGTACTAGAAGCGTTAAGATTTCTGACCTCTCCAAGAATCGCAGTCGTAGAAGAATCTAAACACGGTTATCGTTCCTCGATGCCGAAAGCAGCGATAGCTCGAAGAATTCGAGCTATCGGCGAACAGTGGCAGCAGGCCAGCGGCTAGCGACGGGTCTTCCAGAGGGAGCACACCGTGACGTGAGGTCATCGTCCTGCGTGCTACTTCACTGCGGGCCGAGCACGGCCGTGCGCGAGAACGGCCCCTAGGCCGCACGCGCAGCGTGCGGCCGAGCGCAGGCCCGCACCGGCGGCGCGGAGCGCCGCCGCTTGATCTCCTAAGAGTGCAATTCGGCAAGCTTGAGCCTGCGGTGTCCTCAGCGGTAGCGGTCTGATGCGCAACATCAGGCCCAGATGATCGAGAGCTTGGCCGTGATATGCCTTTCGCCGTTCAAGCTCTTCGCCGTATCGCTGAAGGCGCGTGCGCGGTGCTGGCCGTGACCGGCCGAAGAGCCGCAGCGCGGCCAGCGACCGCCCGACGCGCGGCGGGCGGCCGCAGGCGGCACGCCCTTGAACCTGTAAGGAAGGTTGTCGCCGAAGACGGGTCTGGCCCATGGTCGACGCCGGACGTACCGGGCGACCATGAGCCAGGAACTAGCTATCTCCGCAGGTCTACGCCTCGCCGGAGGTCAGGCCCACCGGACAGGCCACGCCAGTCCCACCGATCCCGCAGTAGCCATTTTTGTTGCGGTGGAGGTACTGCTGGTGATAGTCCTCGGCGTAGTAGAAAGGCTTGGCCTGGGCTATTTCGGTGGTTATGGTGCCGTAGCCGGCCTGGGTGAGGACCTGCTGGTAGGCGGCGCGGGACGTCTCCGCCGCCTTCTCCTGCTCCGGCGAGTGGTAGTAGATCGCCGACCGGTACTGGGTGCCGGTGTCGTTGCCCTGCCGCATGCCCTGGGTCGGGTCGTGGTTCTCCCAGAAGACCTTCAGCAGCTCCTCGTACGACACCTGGGCCGGGTCGAACACCACCCGGACGGCCTCGGTGTGCCCGGTGAGGCCGCTGCAGACCTCCTCGTACGTCGGGTTGGGGGTGTAGCCTCCCTGGTAGCCGACGGCGGTCGTCACCACCCCGGGCGTCTGCCAGAACTTGCGCTCGGCCCCCCAGAAGCAGCCCAGCCCGAAGTCGGCCACCTCCAGGCCGGAGGGGTACGGCGGGGCGAGCGGGGCGTCGAGGACCGCGTGCCGCGCGGGCACGGGCATCGCCTCCGAGCGGCCCGGCAGAGCGTCCTCGGGTCGGACCATCGATGTCTTGTTGCCGCCGAACAGCCAGCCCATCGTGCCACCTCCATCAGGTGTCTCCACCCTACGCAAGCGCCGCGGGCGGCGGCGTGGCGTGGGTGGCGGGATTGCGCCTACACAACGCCCGAACAGTTAAGGACACCTAAACATTCCCGTATAGTGACACACATTTGTATTTAAGCTGGTAAGGCCCGAAAATGGGTTACATGCCTGACCTTCGGCGCGGTGTACTGTTCGGGATCGCCGCCTACACCATGTGGGGGCTGTTCCCCCTGTACTGGCCGCTGCTCAAACCGTCCGGAGCCGTGGAGATCCTGGCTCATCGGATGGTCTGGTCCCTGGTCGCCGTCGCCGTCGTGCTGGCCGTGCGCCGGCACTGGAGCTGGTTCAGGGAGCTGGCCCGGCAGCCGCGCAAGCTCGTCCTGCTGACGATCGCCGCCATCGTCATCACCGTCAACTGGGGCACCTACATCTACGCGGTCAACACCGGCCACGTGGTCGAGAGCGCCCTCGGGTACTTCATCAACCCGCTGGTCAGCGTGCTGTTCGGGGTGCTGGTGCTGCGGGAGCGGCTGCGTCCGCTGCAGTGGACGGCGGTCGGGTTCGCGGCGCTGGCGGTGGTCGTGCTGACCCTGGACTACGGCAGGCTCCCCTGGATCGCGCTCACGCTCGCCGTCAGCTTCGGCGTGTACGGGCTGGTCAAGAAGCAGGCGAACGTGGCCGCCACCGAGAGCCTGGCCGTCGAGACGCTGGTGCTGCTGCTGCCGGCGCTCGGGTACCTGATCTATCTGGAGTTCGCGGGGCAGGCCACGTTCGGGCAGCAGGGCTTCGGGCACGCGCTGCTGCTGGTGGGGGCCGGGATCATCACGGCCGTGCCGCTGATCTTCTTCGGCGCGGCGGCCATCCGGGTGCCGCTGAGCACCGTCGGGGTGCTGCAGTACATCGCGCCGATCCTGCAGTTCATCGTGGGGGTGACGATCGCCGGCGAGGTCATGCCGCCCAGCCGGTGGATCGGGTTCTCGATCGTGTGGCTGGCCCTGGCCATCTTCACCTACGACAGCCTCCGGGCGGCACGGACGGCCGCCCGGGTCAGGCGGTCAGCCCGAACGCTCGACCACGTAGTCGCAGAGAGCTAGGAACGCCGCCCTGGCCGGGATGTCGGGCAGGGCGGAGAGGTCGACGCGGGCCCGGTCGACCCACGCGGTCAGCTCGGCGCGGGCCCGCTCCATGGCCGGGTGGGCCCGCAGCAGGGTGAGCGCCTCCTCAACGTGCTCCTCCGGCACCGGGCCGGACAGCAGCTCGGTCAGCCGCGACTGCTCGCCGCTGGTGAGCGCGTAGAGGACCGGCAGGGTATGGACGCCCTCGCGCAGGTCGGTGCCGGGAGTCTTGCCCGACTGGGCGCCCGAGGAGGCCACGTCGAGCAGGTCGTCGCCGAGCTGCCAGGCCACGCCGACGGCCTCGCAGGCGCGGCTCAGCCGCTCCTCGACGTCGGCGGGGGCGCCGGACAGCAGCGCGCCGAACCGGCCGGAGGCGGCGATGAGGGAGCCCGTCTTGTCGGCCAGGACGCTCAGGTAGTGGCCGACGGGGTCCTCGCCGTCGCGCGGGCCGACCGTCTCGCGGATCTGCCCCTGGACGAGGCGGGAGAACGTCTGGGCCTGGATGCGGATGAGCTCGGGGCCGAGGTCGGCCAGGAGGTCCGAGGCCTGGGCGAACAGGTAGTCGCCGGTGAGGATCGCCACGGTGTTGTCCCAGCGGGCGTTGGCCGAGGGCGAGCCCCGGCGCACCGGGGCCTCGTCCATGACGTCGTCGTGGTAGAGCGAGCCCAGGTGGGTCAGTTCGATGACCACCGCGCCGGGCACGACACCCGGCGCGGACGGGTCGCCGAACTGGGCCGCGAGCAGCACCATCAGTGTGCGGAACCGCTTGCCGCCCGCCTCGATGAGGTGCTTGGACGCCTCCGTGACGAAGGCGTCCTCGCTCTCCACCGACGAGCGCAGGAGCTTCTCGACCGCGGCCAATCCGGTGGCCACGTCCTGCGCCAACCGTTCGTCCTCGATGGGAAGGTCAACCACGGGCGGCGCAGACATACGAGATCCCCTTATCTAATGAACAGTGCCGAAGCGGCGTCGTTGGCGACACCGAGGAGGGTCTCCGGGTAGAGCCCCACTCCTACGGTAACCAGCAGGGAAACGGCGATGACGGCCACGGTCCCCATACTGGGCACCGAGATCGCCGGGCCGTCGGCCGCGGGCTCGCTGAAGAACATCAGCACGATGACCCGGACGTAGAAGAACGCGGCGATGGCCGAGGCCACCACGCCCACCACGACCAGGCCGGCCATCCAGCCGCCCATCGAGTCGCCGGGCTGCGTGCCGCTGTTCAGCGCGGCCGCGAACACGGCGTACTTGCCGAAGAAGCCGCTGGTCAGCGGGATTCCGGCGAAGGCGAGCAGGAAGAAGGCGAACACCCCGGCGAGCACCGGCGAACGCTTGCCGAGCCCGGCCCAGCGCGACAGGTGTCCCGCCTCGCCGCCGGGGTCGCGCACCAGCGTGACCACCGCGAACGCGCCGACCGTGGTGATGCCGTAGACCGCCAGGTAGAACAGGATCGACTTGAGCGACTGGGCGTTCTGCCCGGCCGAGCCGAACGTCGCCATCACGCCGACGAGCAGGAAGCCCGCGTGCGCGATGGAGGAGTAGGCCAGCATGCGCTTGATGTCGGTCTGCGTGATCGCCAGGATCGAGCCGACGATCATCGTCAGGGCCGCGACGGCCCAGATGACCGGCCGCCAGTTCCAGTCCAGGTTGCCCAGACCGACCCAGAACACCCGCAGCAGGGCGCCGACGGCCGCGACGAGCGTGCCGGAGGCCATGAGAGCGGTGATGGGGGTCGGGGCGCCCTGGTAGACGTCGGGCTTCCACGCCTGGAAGGGCGCGGCGCCGATCTTGAACAGCAGGCCGACGCCGAGCAGCGCGAGCCCGGCCATGAGCAGCGGGTCGAGCAGCGCGCCCTTGGCCAGGGCGGCGTTGATCCCGGGCAGCGAGACGGTGCCCGCGTAGCCGTAGATCATGGCGGTGCCGTACAGGAAGAACGCCGAGGAGAACGCGCCGAGCAGGAAGTACTTCATCGAAGCCTCCTGCGACAGCAGGCGGCGCCGGCGGGCCAGGCCGCACAGCAGGTACAGCGGCAGCGACATGACCTCAAGGGCCACGAACATCGTCAGCAGGTCGTGCGAGGCCGGGAAGAGCAGCATGCCGCCGACCGCGAACAGCACCAGCGGGTAGACCTCGGTCTGCCCGGCGCCGTTGTCGGCCGCCTCGGCCTCCTCCTCGTCCGCGCTGCCCGGCACGGCCGCCGCCGAGGCCACGAAGTGGCCCTCGTCGTTGATCAGCAGCACCGACACGAACGACAGGACAATGATCACGCCCCAGATGAACAGCGCGGGACCGTCCACCGCGACCGCGCCCATGGCGGCGGCCTGGGTGGGCACGCCGCGCATGACCTGCAGGATGACCAGCGCGAACGCGCCGATCAGGCTGAGCAGCGTGAGCGGGACGTGGATGGACTTGCGCAGGTAGCGGGGCGCGAACGCCTCGACGAGCACGCCGATGCAGGCAGCGCCGAAGATGATCAGCAACGGCGCCAGCGTGCCGTACTCGATCGTCGGCGCTGGGATGACGTCGTTCACTGACCTGTCCCCTTCTCAGCGATGGTGGCAGTGGGTACGTGCACGTTGGTCAGCGTCTGCTGCACGGACGGGTTGATCACGTCGAGCAGCGGCTTGGGGAAGAAGCCGAACCCGATGATCAGCGCGACCAGCGGCGCCAGCACCCAGATCTCCCGGGCGTTGAGGTCCTTGAACGCCTTGACCGGCTCGGCGGTCGGGCCGTTCAGGGTGCGCTGGACCATCCACAGGATGTAGACGGCGGCCAGGATCACGGCCACCGCGGAGATGATCGCGGCCACCGTCAGCGCGCCGGAGCCGTGCGCCTCGCTGGAGTACGTGCCGATCATCACCATGAACT
Source organism: Nonomuraea sp. NPDC004702 (assembly GCF_053601695.1). Classification (NCBI taxonomy): domain Bacteria; kingdom Bacillati; phylum Actinomycetota; class Actinomycetes; order Streptosporangiales; family Streptosporangiaceae; genus Nonomuraea; species Nonomuraea sp. NPDC004702. Next base: position 226,273 of record NZ_JBSGCE010000008.1, on the reverse strand, counting down.
CGCTGACGAAGGACGACAGTCCGGGCAGCGAGAGACCGGCCAGACCGGCGACCAGGAAGAAGCCGGCGAGCACCGGGGCGACCTTCTGGACGCCGCCGTAGTCGGCGATGAACGGCGAGCCGCGCCGGGCGATGAGGAACCCGGCGGCGAGGAACAGCGCGCCCGTGGCGAAGCCGTGGTTGACCATGTAGAGGGCCGCGCCGGACTGGGCGACCGACGACATGGCGAAGACGCCGAGCACGATGAAGCCGAAGTGCGAGATCGACGTGTAGGCGATGAGCCGCTTCATGTCGGTCTGGCCGATGGCCACGATCGCGCCGTAGATGATGCTGATGACCGCCAGGACGACGATCGGCATCGTGAACGCCTTGGCCGCGTCGGGGAACAGCTCCAGGCAGAAGCGGAGCATGCCGAACGTGCCGACCTTGTCGAGCACGCCCACGAGCAGCACGGCGGCGCCGGCCGGGGCCTGGGCGGCCGCGTCGGGCAGCCAGGTGTGCACCGGCCAGAGCGGCGCCTTGATGGCGAAGGCGATGAAGAAGCCGCCGAACAACCACTTCTGCGTCGTCGGGTCCTTGATGGCCCCGACGAGCGGCTCGAACATGAACGTGCCCTTGTTCGCCAGCACGTACAGGCCGATGACCGCGACCAGCATGAGCAGGCCGCCGAAGAGCGAGTACAGCAGGAACTTGACGGCCGCGTACGACCGCTGGGCGCCGCCGTACGACCCGATCATGAAGTACATCGGGATCAGCATGGCTTCGAAGAACACGTAGAAGAGGAAGACGTCGGTCGCCGCGAAGACGCCGATCATCATCGTCTCAAGGACGAGCAGCAGCGAGAAGTACGTCTTGACCGACCGCTTGGGCGTGATCAGCGTGCCGTCCGCGGTCCTGACGCCGTCGGCGTCGTGCCAGGAGGCCAGGACGACGATCGGCACCAGCACGACCGACAGGGCGATCAGCACCAGGGCGACGCCGTCGACGCCGACCCCGAACTTCACGCCGAAGCTCGGGATCCAGTCGTACTCCGCCTTGAACTGGAAGCGCTCGCCACCGGGCTTGAACCCGGCGGCCATGACGCCCGTCAGCACCATCGTCAGCAGCGAGACCGCCAGCGTGACCTGCTTGGCCAGCTTGTCGCCGCCCTTGGGAAGCAGGGCCACCACGATGGCGCCCACAACGGGCACCGCCATGAGTATCGGGAGCCAGGGTGACATCAGATGTTCCCAACGAGGAGCAGGGCGCCGGTCAGCAGGGCGGCACCGATCAGGATGGACAGCGCGTACGTTCGCGCGAAGCCCGTCTGGAGCCTGCGCAGGCGACCCGAGCTCCCGCCGATGCCTGCCGCCAGACCGTTGACCAGCCCGTCGACGCCGCGGTTGTCGAAGAACACCGCGATGCGGGTCAGCCACTGGCCGGGACGCATGAACAGGGACTCGTTGAGGGCGTCGCCGTACAGGTCACGGCGGGCGAACGTGGTGAGGAAGGAGCCGCGCGGCTGCACCGAGGGCACCTCTGCCCGGCCGTACCTCATCCAGGCGAAGACCACACCGACGGCGACGAGCGCGAGGGTGGCCAGGCCGGGCGTGCTGGCGAACTGGAAGCTCGGGGCCTCCGCCTCGCCGCCCACGGCGGGCCGCAGGAAGTCGTACAGCCTGCCGCCCAGCACCAGGTAGGCGCCCAGACCGAGCGCTCCCAGCGACAGGATCATCAGCGGCACCGTCATGACGAGCGGCGACTCGTGCGGGTGGGCGTCGTCGGCCCAGCGCTTCTGGCCGAAGAAGGTCATGAAGACCATCCGCGACATGTAGAAGCCGGTGATGCCCGCGCCGAGCACGGCCAGCCAGCCCAGGATCGGCTGGTGGTGGACCGCGGTCTCGATGATGCCGTCCTTGGTGAAGTAGCCGGACAGCAGCGGGAACCCGATGATCGCCAGGTAGCCGATGAAGAACGTGACGAACGTGATCGGCATGAACTTGCGCAGGCCGCCGTACTTCCTCATGTTCACCTCGTCGTTCATGCCGTGCATGACCGATCCGGCGCCGAGGAACATGTCGGCCTTGAAGAAGCCGTGGGTGATCAGGTGGCCGATCGCGAAGGCGTAGCCCGCCGGGCCGAGGCCCGCGCCGAGCATCATGTAGCCGATCTGCGACATCGTCGAGCCGGCCAGGCCCTTCTTGATGTCGTCCTTCGCACAACCGATGATCGCACCGGCGAGCAGCGTGGCCGCGCCGACGATCGCGACGGCGAGCGCCGCGCCCGAGCCCTCGGGGAAGAAGAACGCGCCCGAGCGGACGACCAGGTAGACGCCGGCGGTGACCATGGTCGCCGCGTGGATCAGGGCCGAGACCGGGGTCGGGCCCTCCATGGCGTCGAGGAGCCAGGACTGCAGCGGGAGCTGCGCCGACTTGCCGCACGCGCCGAGGAGCAGCAGCAGGCCGATGGCGAGCATGGTGCCGTCGGAGGCGCCACCAGCGCCGATCTTCGCGCCGAGGTCCTTGAAGGCCAGGGTGCCGAACGACGTCCAGATGATGAACATGCCGACCAGCAGGCCGAAGTCACCGACGCGGTTGACGACGAACGCCTTCTTCGCCGCGACCGCCGCCGAGGGCTTGAACTGCCAGAACCCGATCAGCAGGTACGAGGCCAGGCCCACGCCCTCCCAGCCGATGAACAGGCCCACGTAGTTGTCGGCCAGCACCAGCAGGAGCATCGCGGCGACGAACAGGTTCAGGTACGCGAAGAACCTGCGCCGGTGCTCGTCGTGCGACATGTACCCGATGGAGTAGATGTGGATCAGCGATCCGACACCCGTGATGAGCAGCGCGAAGCTGATCGACAGCGGGTCGATGAGCAGGCCCATGTCGACCATGCCGGGGATGAACTCGTACAGGTGCACCGCCCGGCGGCGCTCCTCCTCGCCGAACCCGATCAGCTCGAAGAACGCGAGCACCGCCACCACGAACGAGGCCAGCGACATGACCACGCCCAGCAGATGGCCCCAGCGGTTGGTGAACTTGTTGAACACCAGCAGGATGAACGCCCCCACGAGCGGAAGGGCGATCATCAGCCAGGCGTTCCCGATCACACCGCCGACGTGAGGGGTGATCTGAGCGATTTCAGATTGCATCAGTCACCTCTCTTAGTACTTCAGCAGGTTGGCGTCGTCGACGGACGCGGACCTGCGGGTTCGGAAGATCGTCACGATGATGGCCAGGCCGACGACGACCTCGGCCGCGGCCACCACCATCACGAAGAACGCGATGATCTGGCCCTCCAGGTTGCCGTTCTGCCTGGCGAAGGTGACGAACGCGAGGTTGCAGGCGTTGAGCATGAGCTCGACGCACATGAACACCACGATCGCGTTGCGCCTGATCAGCACGCCGAGCGCGCCGATCGCGAACAGCACACCCGACAGGATCAGGTAGTGGGTCGTCACTTGGTCACCTCGTTGGTCGTCTCCTCGGCGTCATCCTCGGCCGTGTGCTTGATGGCCTCGGCGAGCTTCGGGTCCTCGGGGAGGTGGCCGTGCTCGACGTCGTAGCGGGCGATGTAGCGGTTGACCGACGACTCCGCGACCGAGCCGTCGGGCAGCAGCGCCGGCATGTCGATGGCGTTGTTCCTGGCGTAGGTGCCGGGGCCGGGCAGCGGCGAGGGACGCTCGCCGAGGAACCGGGCGCGCGAGAGGTCCTTCTGCGTGGCCTTCTCGGTGAACTTCTCCCGGTGCGCCAGGACCATCGCGCCCAGGGCGGCGGTGATCAGCAGGGCCGAGGTGACCTCGAACGCGAAGACGTACTTGGTGAACAGCAGCAGCGCGATCGAGCGGACGTAGCCGCCCTGCGCCGTGGCCTGCGCCAGGCCCGCCTCACCGGAGAAGATCGCGTTGCCCACCGCCAGGATGATCAGGACGGCGAAGCCGAGGGCCGCGAGGGCGCCCCAGAAGCGCTGGCCCCTCAGCGTCTCCACGAAGGAGTCGGAGGAGTCCACGCCCACCAGCATGAGCACGAACAGGAACAGCATCATGATGGCGCCGGTGTAGACGATGATCTGCACCGCGGCGAGGAAGGGCGCGTCCTGGACGGCGTAGAGCACCGCGAGGCAGAGCATCACGGTGCCGAGCATCAGCGCTGAGTAGACGGCCTTCCTGTTGAAGACCATGCCGAGCGCCGCGCCGACCGATACGACGGCGAGAACCCAGAATGTGATGGTCTCACCCATTGGTTCGTCCCAGCCGGTAGTAGTCCTCTTCGGTCTCGCCGAGACGCATCGGGTGGGGCGGCTGCTCCATGCCCGGCGTCAGGTCCGCGAGGAGCATCTCCTTGGTGTAGATGAGGCTCTCGCGGCTGCTGTCGGCGAGCTCGTACTCGTTGGTCATGGTGAGCGCGCGGGTCGGGCAGGCCTCGATGCACAGGCCGCACAGGATGCACCGCAGATAGTTGATCTGGTACGTGCGCCCGTAACGCTCACCCGGCGAGAAGCGCTCCTCGTCGGTGTTGTCCGCGCCCTCGACGTAGATCGCGTCCGCCGGACACGCCCACGCGCACAGCTCGCACCCGACGCACTTCTCCAGCCCGTCCGGCCAGCGGTTGAGCTGGTGACGACCGTGGAAGCGAGGAGCCGTCGGCTTCTTGACCTCCGGGTAGTTGGTCGTGACGGGCTTCTTGAACATCGTGTGGAAGGTGACCCCGAAGCCCTTGACGGGGTTCAGCCAATCAGTTAGTCCCACTGGGAATCTCCTTGTGCTGCACCCCGTGGTAGTGCGGCAGATCGAGCGGCGGCACAGGGAAGCCGCCGGCCGTCGGCTCGTCGGACAGTTGCTCGAACTCGGCCTCCACCTCGGCCTTGCGCGCCTCCTTGCGCCGCTGGTTGACGGTGTCGAACCGCATCCAGATGGCCAGCGCGCCGACCACGATGACCGCGCCGATCACGATGCCGACCGTCTTGTTGCCCTCGTTGACGACCACGTTGCGAGCCGCGGCGACGAGCAGGATCCAGGCCAGGTTCACCGGGATCAGCACCTTCCAGCCCAGGGACATGAGCTGGTCGTACCGCACGCGCGGCAGCGAGGCACGCACCCACACGATGAAGCTGAAGGTCAGCACGAACTTGATGAAGAACCACAGCACCGGCCACCAGCCCGTGTTGGCGCCGTCCCACAGGGAGATCGGCCACGGAGCCCGCCAGCCGCCCAGGAACAGGGTGACCGCGATGCCCGAGGCGGTGAAGGTGTGCAGGTACTCGCCCATCATGATGAGGGCGAACTTCAGGGACGAGGAGTACTCGGTCTGGAAGCCGCCGACCAGCTCACCCTCGCCCTCGGGGAGGTCGAACGGGATTCGGGCGGCCTCGCCGAACATGCAGATCACGTAGATCACGAACGACGGGATCAGCAGGAAGACGAACCAGCCCTGCTCGCCCTGCGCCTTGACGATCTCGGAGGTGGACAGCGTCCCGGCGAACAGGAAGATCGCCACGAACGACAGGCCCATCGCGATCTCGTACGAGACCACCTGCGCCGCCGACCGCAGACCGCCCAGCAGCGCGTACGGCGAGCGCGACGACCAGCCGGCCAGCACCACGCCGTAGACCGAGATGGCGCCCATGGCCAGCATGAACAGCACCGCCACCGGCAGGTCGACGAGCTGCAGCGGCGTCTGGACGCCGAACAGGTTGACCATCGGCGCGAACGGCACGATCGAGAAGGCCAGGAACGCCGGCACGACCATGATCACGGGGGCCAGCAGGTAGAGCACCTTGTCCACGGTCCGCGGGAAGATGTCCTCCTTCAGGCCCATCTTGATGCCGTCGGCCACCGACTGGAGCAGACCGAACTTGCCGGCCCGGTTGGGGCCGTAGCGGTGCTGCATCCGCGAGATCAGCTTGCGCTCGTACCAGACGCCGAACAGGATGCCCAGCATCAGGAAGGCGAACAGCATCACGGCCTTGATGATGGTGATCCACAGCGGGTCCTTGCCGAAGTCGGCAAGGGTGGGATCGGCCGCGAGAACGTGGGTCATGATGCGCTCCCGATCGTGACGATGTCGCCGGCCAGCGCGCGCAGGTCGCGCGTGACCGAGCAGCCGCCGGAGTTCGCCGGCACCCAGACCACCCGGTCGGGCAGGTCGGCGACGCGGACCGGCAGCGTGACCGCGTTGGGGCCGGGGCCGCCGACGACGAGCTTGTCGCCGTCGATGACGCCGATCTCGGCCGCCGTGGCCGCCGACACCAGCGCCTCGGTGGCGCGGGCGGTGCCGGCCAGGTACGGCTCGCCGTCCTGGAGCCTGCCCTCGTCGAGCAGCAGGTGCCAGGTCGCCAGCAGCGCCTCGCCGGCCGCCGGGGCGGCCTGGGCGCGGGTGGCGGTGCTCGGCGCGGCGACGCGGACCCCGCGCCAGGCGCCGAGGCTGGCCAGCTCGCGCCGGACGGCCTTGGCGTCCGGCAGGCCGAGGTGCACGTCCATGCGGTCGGCGAGGTTGCCGATGACGGCCAGGTCGCTCTGGAGGCCGGGCACGCGCAGCGGCGCCTCGAACGAGCGGCCCCTGCCCTCCCAGTTGACGAACGTGCCGCCCTTCTCCTGCACCGCCGCGACCGGCAGCACCACGTCGGCGCGGTCGGTGACGGCGCTGGCGCGGATCTCCAGGCTGACGATGAACGGCGTGTTCTCCAGCGCCTCCAGCGCGGCGGCCGGGTCGGCCAGGTCGTGCGGGTCGACGCCGGCCACGACCAGCGCGTCGATCTCGCCGGCGCGGGCGGCGGCGATGATGCCGTCGGTGTCGCGCCCGGGCACGGCGGGCAGCGAGCCCACGTTCCAGACCCTGGCGACCTCGGTCCTGGCGGCCTCGTCGGCCACGGGACGGCCGATCGGCAGCAGGTTGGGCAGCGCGCCGGCTTCGAGCGCGCCGCGCTCACCGGCCCTGCGCGGCACCCAGGCCAGCCGGACGCCGGAGCCGGCGCCGAGGCGGACCAGGGCCGACAGCGCGCCCGGCACGGTGGCCAGCCGCTCGCCGGCCAGCACGATCGTGCCCTCGGCCAGCGTGCCGACCAGGTCGCCGATCGCGTCGGCCTCGGCGCCCGGGGCGGTGGCGATGAGCGTGCCGCCCATCTTGGCCAGCCCGGCGGAGGCGAACGGCGCGATCGCGGTGACCTTCAGGCCCTTCTTCTGCCACGCCTTGCGCAGGCGCAGGAAGACGATCGGCGACTCCTCCTCGGGCTCGAACCCGACGAGCAGCACGGCCGGAGCCTTCTCAAGGTCGGCGTAGCTGATCTCGATGCCCTTGCCGGCGACCGCGTGCGCCAGGAACTGCGCCTCCTCGGCGGAGTGCGGACGGGCGCGGAAGTCGATGTCGTTGCTGCCCAGCGCGACCCGGGCGAACTTGCTGTAGGCGTAGGCGTCCTCGACCGTGACCCGGCCGCCGACCAGCACGCCGGCCCTGCCGCGGGCGGCGGCCAGACCTTCGGCGGCGACCGCCAGCGCCTCCGGCCACGAGGCGGGCACGAGCACGCCTTCCTCGTTGCGCACCAGAGGCGTCTTGAGCCGGTCGGGCTGGGTGGCGTAGGAGAAGGCCCAGCGGCCCTTGTCGCAGTTCCACTCCTCGTTCACCTGCGGGTCGTTGCCCGCCAGGCGGCGGGTCACCCGGCCGCGCCGGTGGTCGGTGCGCAGGGAGCAGCCCGACGCGCAGTGCTCGCACGCGCTCGGCGTGGAGACCAGGTCGAACGGGCGCGCCCGGAACCGGTAGGCCGCGCCGGTGAGCGCGCCGACCGGGCAGATCTGCACCGTGTTGCCGGAGAAGTAGGAGTTGAACGGCTTGCCGTCGGCGACCCGGACCTGCTCCTTGGCGCCGCGCTCGAAGAACTCGATGAGCGGGTCGCCGGCGATCTGGTCGGAGAAGCGGATGCAGCGGGCGCACTGGACGCAGCGCTCACGGTCGAGCAGCACCTGCGTGGACAGCGGCAGCGGCTTGGGGAACGTGCGCTTCTGCTCCTGGAACCGCGACTCGCCCTGGCCGTTCGACATGGCCTGGTTCTGCAGGGGGCACTCGCCGCCCTTGTCGCAGACCGGGCAGTCGAGCGGGTGGTTCATCAGCAGCAGCTCCATGGCCCCGCGCTGCGCCTTCTCGGCGACCGGCGAGGTGAGCTGGGTCTGCACGACCATGCCCTCGGCGACCTCGATCGCGCAGGACGGCTGCGGCTTGGGGAAGCCGCGGCCGTTGCCCGCGTCGGGGATGTCGACGAGGCACTGGCGGCAGTTGGCCGCCGGGTCGAGCAGCGGGTGGTCGCAGAACCGGGGGATCTGGATGCCCAGCAGCTCGGCGGCCCTGATGATCAGGGTGCCCTTGGGGACACTGACCTGGAACCCGTCGATGGTGAGGGTCACCAGGGTGGTTTCTGTTTCTACGACGGTCACTGCTCACCCCAGAGAGTGGACTTCTTCGGGTCGAACGGGCAGCCGCCGATCTCGAAGTGCTTGAGGTACTCCTCGCGGAAGTACTTCACCGAGGAGTGGATCGGGCTGGTCGCGCCGTCGCCGAGGGCGCAGAACGAGCGGCCGAGGATGTTGTCCGCGATGTCGGTGATCGTGGACAGGTCCTCCTCGGTGCCCTGGCCCTTCTCCAGGCGCTTGAGCACCTGCTTGAGCCAGTACGTGCCCTCGCGGCACGGCGTGCACTTGCCGCAGGACTCGTGGGCGTAGAACTCGGTCCAGCGCAGCACCGTGCGGACCACGCAGGTGGTCTCGTCGAAAATCTGCAGCGCGCGGGTGCCGAGCATCGAGCCCTTGGCGCCGACGGCCTCGAAGTCGAGCGGCACGTCGAGGTGCTCGTCGGTGAAGATCGGCGTGGACGAGCCGCCCGGGGTCCAGAACTTGATCTGGTGCCCCTCGCGGATGCCGCCGGCCATGTCGAGCAGCTCGCGCAGCGTGATGCCGAGCGGGGCCTCGTACTGGCCGGGCCTGGTGACGTGGCCGCTGAGGGAGAAGATGCCGAAGCCCTTGGACTTCTCGGTGCCCATCGAGGCGAACCAGTCGGCGCCGTTGCTGATGATCGAGGGAACACTGGCGATCGACTCGACGTTGTTCACGACAGTCGGCGAGGCGTACAGGCCCGCCACGGCCGGGAACGGGGGCTTGAGTCGCGGTTGACCTCTGAAGCCCTCCAGCGAGTCGAGCAGCGCAGTCTCCTCGCCGCAGATGTACGCGCCGGCGCCGCTGTGCACGACGAGCTCCAGGTTGTACCCGGAGCCGAAGATGTCCTCGCCCAGGAAGCCCTTCTCGTACGCCTCGCGCACGGCCGCGTGCAGCCGGCGGATGACGTGCAGCACCTCGCCGCGCACGTAGATGAAGGCGTAGTTGGCCCTGATCGCGAACGCGGTGATGATGACGCCCTCGACCAGCGAGTGCGGGTTGGCCATCATCAGCGGGATGTCCTTGCAGGTGCCCGGCTCCGACTCGTCGGCGTTGACGACGAGGTAGTGGGGCTTGCCGTCGCCCTGCGGGATGAATCCCCACTTCATGCCGGTGGGGAAGCCCGCGCCGCCGCGGCCGCGCAGGCCGGAGTCCTTGACCGCCTGGATGACGGCGTCGGGGTCCATGCCCAGCGCCTTCTTGGCCGCCTTGTAGTCACCGCCGTAGCCGTCGAGGGTGAAGGAGTCGGCCTGGTCCCAGTTGGCGGTCAGGACCGGGGTCAGTGTGGTGCTCATGCCTCGGGGGCCTTCCATCCGTTGGCCTTGGCCACCTTCAGGCCCTCCAGCGAGGGGCCGGCGGCCGACGGGCCGTCGCCCGCCAGGTCGTCGGGCAGGCCCGCGAGCACGCGCGAGGCCTCCTTGAAGGTGCAGAGCTTCTTCGGTCCGCGGGTCGGCCGCACGTCCTTGCCGTCACGCAGGTCGTCGACGAGCTGCTTGGCCGAGTCGGGGGTCTGGTTGTCGAAGAACTCCCAGTTGACCATCATGACCGGGGCGAAGTCGCAGGCCGCGTTGCACTCCAGGCGCTCCAGCGAGATCTTGCCGTCGCCGGTGGTCTCCTCGTGGCCGACGCCGACGTGCTCGGACAGCTCGTCCCAGATCTCGTCGCCGCCCATGACGGCGCACAGCGCGTTGATGCAGACGCCGACGTGGTAGTCGCCGGCCGGCTTGCGCTTGTACATCGTGTAGAAGGTGGCCACGCCGGTGACCTCGGCCTTGCTCAGGCCCAGCATCTCGGCGCAGAACTCCTTGCCGTCGTCGGAGACGTAGCCGTCGGCCGACTGCACGAGGTGGAGCAGCGGCAGCAGGGCGGACCGCGTCTTGGGGTAGCGGCCGATGATCTCCTTGGCGTCCTGTTCGAGACGCTCGCGGACTTCCGGTGAGTAAGTCACCGGTCCACACCTCCCATGACGGGGTCGATAGAAGCCACCGCGGCGATCACGTCGGCGACCTGGCCGCCCTCCGCCATGGCGGGGAAGCCCTGCAGGTTGCAGAAGGAAGGCTCGCGGAAGTGCACGCGGTACGGGCGGGTGCCGCCGTCGCTGACGACGTGCGCCCCGAGCTCGCCCTTGGGCGACTCGATGCTCGCGTACGCCTGGCCGGCCGGGACCCGGAAGCCCTCGGTCACCAGCTTGAAGTGGTGGATCAGGGCCTCCATCGAGCTGCCCATGATGTGCGCGATGTGGTCGGGCGAGTTGCCGAAGCCGTCGGGGCCGAGCGCGAGCTGCGCGGGCCAGCCGATCTTCTTGTCCTCGATCATGACCGGGTCGCCCTTGAGCGGGCCGGCGATGCGGTCGAGAGCCTGCTCGATGATCTTGAGCGACTCCTCCATCTCCCGCATGCGCACGAGGTAGCGCGAGTAGACGTCGCAGCCGCGCTCGGTGGCGACCTCGAACTCGTACGTCTCGTAGCCGGAGTAGGGCTGCGACTTGCGCAGGTCCCAGGGCAGCCCGGCGGCGCGCAGGATCGGGCCGGTGATGCCCAGCGCCATGCAGCCGGTCAGGTCGAGGTAGCCCACGTCCTTGGTGCGGCGCACGTAGACGGGGTTCTCGTCGAGAAGCTTGCGGATGTCCTTGATCCGCTTGGGCATCTCCTTGAGGAACTCGCCCACCTTGTCGACCGCGCCCGCGGGCAGGTCGACGCTGACGCCGCCCGGCCTGACGTAGGCGTGGTTCATGCGCAGACCCGTGATGTACTCGAACAGGTCCATGATCATTTCACGGTCGCGGTAGCCGAACAGGAACGGCGTGGTCGCGCCCAGCTCCATGCCGAACGTGCCCATCGCGACCAGGTGCGAGGCGATGCGGTTGAGCTCCATCATCATCACGCGGATGGCCTGCGCCCGCTCGGGCACGCGGTCGGTGATGCCGAGCAGCTTCTCCACGCCCATGCAGTACGCGGTCTCGTTGAAGATCGGCGAGAGGTAGTCCATGCGGGTCACGAACGTGGTCCCCTGGGTCCACGTCCGGTACTCCATGTTCTTCTCGATGCCGGTGTGCAGGTAGCCGATGACGCTGCGCGCCTCGGTGACCGTCTCACCGTCGAGCGTCAGGACCAGGCGGAGCACGCCGTGCGTGGACGGGTGCTGCGGGCCCATGTTGACGACCAGGCGCTCTTCCTCGGTGTCGCGCGCGCCGCCGACGACCTCGTCCCAGTCTCCGCCGGTGACCGAGTAGACCTTGCCCTCTGTCGCCTCGTCATAAGCGGTGCTCATGAGTAAGACCTCCTCTGGTCCGGCGAGGGGATGGTGGCGCCCCGGTACTCGACCGGGATGCCGCCGAGCGGGTAGTCCTTGCGCTGCGGGTGACCGTCCCAGTCATCCGGCATCATGATCCGGGTGAGCGACGGATGGCCGTCGAAGACGATTCCGAAGAAGTCGTACGTCTCCCGCTCATGCCAGTCATGACCAGGGTAAACGCCCACGGTGGATGGAATGTGCGGGTCGGTGTCCGGTGCGCTGACCTCCAGGCGCACGCGCCTGTTGTGGGTGATCGAGCACAGGTGGTAGACGGCGTGCAGCTCCTCGCCCTTCAGGTGCGGGTAGTGCACCCCGGAGACGCCGAGCGACAGCTCGAAACGCAGGGCCGGGTCGTCGCGCAGCTTCTGGGCGACCTCCACCAGACGCTCGCGGCGGACGTGCAGGGTCAGCTCGCCGCGGTCGACCACGACACGCTCGATGGCGTCGTCGAGGGCGAGGGCGTCGACCAGCTCGTCGAAGTAGCCGCCGTACGGGCGGGGCGTGGAGATCTGCGGCGCCCGGCGGACGACGAGACCGCCGTAGCCGGAGGTGTCGCCGGAGTCGTGCGCGCCGAACATGCCGTGCCGGGCGACGGGCGCCTCGGGGACGGCCGGGACCGAGGCGGCCTCGGGGGCCTCCCCGCTCTCCGGGCTCCCGGGAAGGTGGTCGGGCGAGGTCACTTTCCGGCCCCCTGGTCGATCAGCGGCAGCGTGCGCAGCGCCCGCAGTTCGAGGTCCTCGATCTGCTTGGCGCGGTGGGCGCCGAACTTCATGTTCTGGATCTTGTCGTGCAGCTTCACGATCGCGTCGATCAGCATCTCGGGCCGCGGCGGGCAGCCGGGCAGGTAGATGTCGACCGGCACGACGTGGTCGACGCCCTGCACGATGGCGTAGTTGTTGAACATGCCGCCGCTGGAGGCGCACACGCCCATGGCGATGACCCACTTGGGCTCGGCCATCTGGTCGTAGATCTGCCGCAGGACGGGCGCCATCTTCTGCGACACGCGCCCGGCGACGATCATGAGGTCGGCCTGACGGGGAGACGCCGAAGCGCGCTCCATGCCGAAGCGCGCCAGGTCGTAGTGGGGGCCACCGGTGGCCATCAGCTCGATGGCGCAACACGCGAGGCCGAACGTGGCCGGCCACACCGAGCTCTTCCGCGCCCATCCTGCGGCGGCTTCGACCGTGCTGAGGATGAACCCGCTGGGGAGTTTCTCTTCAAGTCCCATTTTCAGTCCCAGTCCAGACCCTTGCGGCGCCACACGTACGCGTACGCGACGAGCACGGTGACGATGAACAGCAGCATCTCGACCAGCGCGAACAGCCCGAGGCCGGACGCGATGGTGGTGCCCGCGTCGTTCTTCAGCGGCGCGAAGGAGACCGCCCACGGGTAGAGGAAGATGATCTCGATGTCGAACACGATGAAGAGCATCGCGGTGATCATGTATTTGAGCGGGAACCGTCCGCCACCGACCGGCTGGGGCGTCGGCTCGATGCCGCATTCATAGGCGTCAAGCTTGGCGCGGTTCCAGCGCTTGGGTCCGGTGAAGGGAGCGATGGCGACCGAGAAGATCGCGAAGCCCCCCGCGAGAACGGCGAGCACCAGGATGGGCACGTAAAGGTCCATCGCTACGCCTCCTCTGGAGTCGCCGCGCGCGCGGGCGCGCAGCTTGATGTGTCTGTCGTGGGAATCATGCTGGTGGGGCGACCTTCGAGAGAGCGTTGATGATCATGTCGGACGCATCGCCTCGCCGGTCGGTGAGATTACCAAGGAGCTTGAGCGCGAAGCGCATCAGCCTCGGGTGTGGCAGGCCGTGCCTGGTCCCGAAGCTCATCACACCCGGCTTCCCAATCGCCTCGACGAACAACCTCCCTAGTGTGAAGTAGCCGCCGTAGGCGTCCTTCATCACCTGGGGGTAGGTCCTCAGGATCCGCTCGCGCTGTGCGGGAGTGGTGTCCTTGAGTGCCTTCGCGATGATCTCGGCGGCGATCTCGCCGGTCTCCATGGCGTAGGCGATGCCCTCGCCGTTGAACGGGTTGATGGACCCGCCGGAGTCACCCACGAGGATAAGACCCCGGGTGTAGTGCGGCTGCCTGTTGAAGGCCATCGGGAGAGCGGCGCCGCGGATGGGGGCCGTCATGTTCTCCTCGGTGAAGCCCCAGTCGGCCGGCATGGCCCTGCACCAGCGCTTCAACAGGTCGCGGTAGTCGATGTTGCCGAACTGGGCGCTGGTGTTGAGCAGCCCGAGCCCGACGTTGGCGGTGCCGTCGCCGACCCCGAACACCCAGCCGTAGCCGGGCAGCAGGGTGTCGCCGTCCCACAGCTCCAGCCAGGTCTCCAGGTAGTCGTCGTCGTGGCGGGGGCTCTCGAAGTAGGTGCGGACGGCCACGCCCATGGGCCGGTCCTCCCGCTTGTGCAGGCCCATGCCGATCGCCAGGCGGGTGCTGTTGCCGTCGGCCGCCACGACCACCCGGCTGCGGTACGTCGCGCCGTCCTTGGTGCGCACGCCGACGATGTGCCCGCTGCGGTCGTCGAGCACCGGCCCGGTCACGGTGACGCCCTCCATGAGGCGCACGCCGTTCTTGACCGCGTTGGCCGCGACGATCTGGTCGAAGTCCTTGCGGGTGCGGACCAGGCCGAAGTCGGGGAAGCGCTCCAACTGCGGCCAGTCGAGCTCGAAGCGGAGGCCGCCGCCGACGACGCGCAGGCCCTTGTTCCTGATCCAGCCGGGCGCGCCGATGTCGACGCCCATGTTGAGCAACTGCTTGACGGCACGTGGCGTCAGGCCGTCGCCGCAGACCTTCTCGCGGGGGAACCTGGTCTTCTCCAGGAGCAGCACGTCGAGACCGGCCTGAGCGAGGTAAAAGGCGGTTGCGGAACCGGCGGGACCGGCGCCGACGACGATGACGTCGGCGTCAGCCTGTATGGCTGGTGGCACGGTCACTGGACTGTCCTGTCCTACACGCTCGAAGGCCTCGGGGTCTTGCGCCTTCGTTCCTTTGTGAACCCCTTCACAAACTTGTCGGCCCGCAGTCTACTGCTTTTCCTGTACATAGTGGCAGTCGGGGTACGGATCCTGGACACAAGAAGGCCCTCCGTCGTCAACGAAGGGCCGGGCACGGGAACGTCAGACTTCGAACTCGGCGTTGCGCACTCCGCCCGAGAGGTCTTTCGAGTCACGCGACAGCACGTCGCCGGTCGTGCTCCGGGCGAACTCGACGCACTCGCCGGCGACCGCGCTGAGACTGATCCTGCGCCGTCCGCCCGGCGAGACAGTGGGGCCGCTCATCGGACGGACTACCTCCCGAGTCTCATTGGTCTGGACCAATGACGGTAGCCAACAGAAGATCGGCCGGACCTGCAAGACGCGCCGCGATAACCATGTCGTTACGATTGATCTGCCGACGACGCGATGAATTCGCGCGATTCCTCCTCGTCCATGGCGGTGCCGAAGCGCCGGCGCGGCACGGCCTCGTCGAGCGCGGTCGAGCAGCGCAGCGCGGCTCCTCCGTCAGCAGCCGGCGGGGCTCCTTCCGAGAAATCGAGAGATATGCCCACAAAGTGCGATGGCAATCCTCGCCCCTGGTTTCGTCCGAAAGAGGCCCTGTCGTCATCCCAGCGGGAATTGCACGGGGCTTCCGTCCGACACATCAAAGCCGAGACGGGCGGAAAGGCGGAAAACGATTCCAGGAACTCCCGCCATGGCCGCCCGCGCGGCTCAGGCGGGCTTGAACGCCCGGTGGACGGCGACGATGCCCATCGTCAGGTTGCGCCAGGCGACCCGCTCCCAGCCGGCGTCGCCGATCGTCCGGGCCAGCGCCCGCTGGTCGGGCCAGTCCCTGATGGACTCGGCCAGATAGTCGTAGGAGTCGTCGTTGGAGCCGAACACCTTGGCCACCTTGGGCAGGGCCCTCATCAGGTATTCGCGGTAGACCAGGTCGAACGGCCCGAACGTGACGTGCGAGAACTCCAGGATCACCAGCCGGCCGCCCGGCCTGGTCACGCGGAGCATCTCGCGCAGCGCCTGCGAGGTGTCGTGCACGTTGCGCAGCGCCACCGAGATCGTCACCGCGTCGAAGACGTCGTCGGCGAACGGCAGCCGCATGGCGTCGCCGGCCACGAACGGGATGCCGGGCCCGCTCAGCGCGTTGCCGCCGTGCCGCTGCACGCCCGTGCGCAACATGCCGAGGGAGAAGTCGGAGGCCACCGCGCGGGCGCCGAGACCGGTGAAGCTGTCGGTGGAGGTGCCGGTGCCGGCCCCCAGGTCGAGCACGACCTCGCCGGGCCCCGCGTCGACGGCGGCGGCCACGGCCTTGCGCCAGAGCCTGACCTGCCACAGCGAGGCCACGTCGTTGACCAGGTCGTAGCGCCGGGCGGTGCGATCGAACATCGCGGCGACCTCGTCCGGCTGCTTGTCCAACTGAGCGCGCGTCATGCGGACAAGAGTACTCAGGCGGCCCGTGCGGTATTCGCCGGGCGTTACGGCCTTTGACCAGCCACCACCGGGCCTCCGGCGAGCCCGGCCCTTGCGGCAATTGACGCAAAGTAGCGGCACCGCTACCGAACGTCTGCTAGTTGTTGGTGAATGCTTGCCCGTGTCGCCCTTGCGGCGATCATCGCCTCGGCCCCCGTCGCGCACTCCCGCGTGGTCTCGGCCGACCCGGTCGACAACACCCCCCACGTCCTCGACGGCATCGTCAACGCCATCGCGCTGGTCGGTGGCACCGTCGTCGTCGGCGGCTCGTTCAGCGAGGTCAGCGACGCCGGGCGCACGTACACGCTGCGCCGGGCCAACCTGTTCGCCTACGACCTGGCGACCGGTCGCATCCTGCGCGGCTTCGCGCCGTCCGTCGCCGGGCCGGTCTACGGGCTGGCCGCCGGCGACCACGGCACGGTCTACGTGGGCGGCGCCTTCCCCGGCGTCAACAACGTCGGCGCCCGCGCGCTCGCCCGGATCAACGTCGCCGACGGGCAGCTCGTCGACGGCTTCATGCCCCGGATCGACGGCGGCATGGTCACCACCGTGGTCAGGAACGGCTCCAGGCTCTACGTCGGCGGCGACTTCGTCCGGCCGCGCGTCGCCCTGGCCGGGCTCGACGCCGCGACGGGCGTGGCCGACCCCGGCTTCGCCGTCACGCCGGGCGAGCCGCTCACGCCCAGGGTGAAGGTCCAGGCCCTCGCCCTGTCGGGCGGCCGGCTGGCGGTCGACGGCTCGTTCACCACGCTCGGCGGGCGGTCCCGGCCGCAGCTCGGGCTGATCGACGTCAGCGGGCCGGTGGCCAGGGTCGCCGACTGGCGCACCGAGGTCTACGCCCAGCGCTGCGCGGAGGCTTTCCCCTCCTACGTGCGCGGCCTGGACTTCGCCCCCGACGGCCGCTCCTTCGTGGTGGTCACGACCGGGGGCCCGAAGGGCCGCATGTGCGACACGGCCGCCCGGTTCGAGACGTACGCCGCAGGCCCGGACGTCAGGCCGACCTGGACCAACGCCACCGGCGGCGACTCGCTCTACGCGGTGGCGGTCACCGGCTCAGCCGTGTATGTCGGCGGCCACCAGCGCTGGCTGGACAACCCGCAGGGCCGCGACTCGGCCGGCCCGGGAGCGGTGCCCCGCGAGGGCATCGGCGCCATTCATCCGCGTACGGGAAAGGCGCTCGCCTGGAATCCCGGCCGGGAGCGGGGCATCGGCGTGAAGGCATTTCTGGCGCACAAGACCGGCCTACTAGTCGGTAGTGACACAACGCGACTCGGACGGGAGTACCATGCCCGGATTGGCATGTTCCCCCTGCCCTAGTCGTCCTGCGGCTCCGGCCGGTCGATCCGGCCGCTGAGGCGTGCGCTGACGGCGTCACGCTGCCTCGACAGCAGCACGTAGCTGGCAATGCCGCTGATCACGAAAGCGGCTGCGAGCAGGAACAGCGGGTTTTGCAGGCCGACGAGGTACAGAACACCCAGGGTCACGACAAACAGGCCGATCCGCGACGCGGTGTAAACGAGAACGGGATGCACGGGTTCGAGGTTACTCGTCCCTGCGTAGCGGTCGCTCTTCGCATCGGACGCGAGCGCTGCTACTGTGCCCAGTAAGGGTGTTTCGTAAAGAAACACCCACGAGAGCCCCAAAGAGGCTCTATCATATAACAATCGGGCAGTCAGCTGATAACAACCCGTGATCTTTGTCGAAAACCACGGATAAATCAGGCTTCGCTCGACACACTGGTTACCTGTCCGCCCGCTGGCAGGAAGCGGGATGCGAGGGGGAGAGATTGGTGGAGAGTAGCAGCGAGCGTCTGCTGACCCCAGGAGAGGTTGCCGCCCTCTTCCGGGTAGACCCAAAGACGGTTACGCGCTGGGCTGCGGCAGGCCGCATCAGCAGTATCCGCACCCCCGGAGGGCACCGGCGCTTCCGCGAGTCGGAAGTGCACGCCCTTCTTCGAGGCGAGGACGTTCTCACGGCCGACAGGCCAGCAGGTGAGTCCCCGCGCGTCTGACGTTCCGTCTAGTCGGTGATCCTGAGATCCGCCAGGATCACCGCTGGCGGGACCTCAATCCGCCTCACGTCGTGAGGCCGTGGTCGAGCGTGCCTGCGGGCCACACTTCCCGACGGCAGGCACGGGGCGGCGCCAACCGCCGACCGTGGCTGGCGCCGGTCCTTCTCAGGCGTCCTCCTGGCTGGCCTTGAAGGCCAGGAACTCGCGTTCGAGGTCGTCGTTCTCCTCTTCCCAGCGACTGCGGCGCTCGGCCGCCTCCTCCTCGGTCAGCGACTCGGGCAGCCACTTGTCGTAGTCGGGATCGCCGGGCTGCACGTCCACGTACGCGTTGCCGATCAGACGCCCGTCTTCGCTGGTCAGGCTCTGCGGCACGCGCAGGGTCCCGTCAGCGAGCCGGATGACGTACATGGCTGATCACCTAGATTCCGTAGCGCCGGTTGAAGAAGAGCATGACGTCGAGCGCCATCCGTGTGTCGCCGCCGAGCATGTCGACCAGGGCCGGGCGCTGGCGGGCGGCGATGGCGGCGAAGGCGTCGGCGAAGAACTCCTTGCGGCCCAGGCCGTTGCCCTGCCGGTGGAAGGTCGAGGCCAGCTTGGGGAAGGCGTTCTCGTAGAGCCGGACGAACTCCGGCGAGTCCGACACCCATTCGCCGTGGAACGAGTCCAGGTCGTCGATGGCGTGGCCGACCTCGTGCATCATCACGTCCGGCGTGGGTGAGGGGCGGTCGCCCACCACGATCTTGCGGTCGCCGTACGCGCCGGCGCAGATGTCCCAGGTGGCCCGGCCGGACGGGAGCGGCGCGCCGCGTAAGTAGCCCATGTCGTCGAGGTCGGGGACGCCGCCGGGGCCGACGTAGATGCCTTCGAGACCGGCGGCCAGCAGCTCCTTCAGCCGGTCGGGCAGCCGGGCCAGGCTCTCCACCGCGCGTACGGCGTCCCTGGAGGGCGGGCCGTGCCGGGCGTCCCACTGGCGGTGGAGGATCTTCTCCAGCTTGCCGCAGTGGCGCAGCCCGTCGCCGATGGAGGGGGCCTCCGGCCTGTTGGGCTGGGCCCTGGGCGGCGTGTCGTCGAGCTCGAAGTCGTACCAGGTGTAGCGGGGGCGTTCGGCGACGGCGGCGGGCAGGCGTGGCGCGCGCTCGCGCAGCGAGAGGCCGTCCCAGGTGACCTCGCGCCGCTGGGGGCCGCCCGGACGGGCGAACCGCTCCGGCTGCTGCTCCCTGCGCCGCTCGGCGCCCTTGAGCTGCTCTCTCGGGGCCTCCGGGCGGCTCTCCTTCCGCCGGGACCAGAAGGAACGGTCCGCGTCCGGAGGAGCCTCGTCACGCCGCGAGAACAGGTACGACCCGCGGCGCCACCAACGGCCGCGCCGATGTCGGCCCTTGTCGTGAGAAAAGGCCATCGCACCCCTTCACGCCGCGTCCATGGCGAACCGGGTTCCACGGTACGACGCCGATCTTCCCGAGTCATCCGAAACGGGACATCGTCCGACACGATCACGTCGCGGATGGCTTACAGTTCGGGCATGGCAGGTGTTCTGATCGGCCTGGCGTTGCTGGCCTTCTGGCTCTTCTCGCTCTTCGACGTCATCACCGCACCCGAGGAAGAGGTCAGGAACGTACCAAAGGCGCTGTGGGTCCTCATCGTCGTGCTGGTCCCGCTGCTCGGCGGCGTGATCTGGATGCTGCGCGGGCGGCCCAGGGCCGAGCGCGACCCGTGGCCGGTGCCGCCGGGCCCGGGCGCGCCGAAGGGCCCGGACGACGACCCCGACTTCCTGAGAGATCTCGACCGGCGGATGCGCGGCGAGGACTAACCGCTGACGTCGGCGTAGCTGTGCAGGCCGGAGATGAAGATGTTGACGCCGACCAGGTTGAAGATCAGGCACCCGAACGCCAGCAGCTGCACGATCATGGCGGCCCTGCCCCGCCAGCCGGCCGTCACCCTGGCGTGCAGGTAGGCCGCGTACGCCACCCAGGTGATGAACGACCAGACCTCCTTGGGGTCCCAGCCCCAGTAGCGGCCCCAGGCGCGGTCGGCCCAGAGCGCGCCGGCGATGACGGCGAACGTCCACAGCGGGAAGGCCAGCACGATCGCGCGGTGGGCCACCCGCTCCAGGTCGTCGCGGCTGGGCAGGCGCGACAGCCCCTCGCCGCGCACCAGGAACAGCACGCCCGACACCCCGGCCAGCGTGAACAGCCCGCTGGCCAGGATCGCCGCGGTGACGTGGATCGCGATCCAGTACGAGTTCAGCGCCGGCACCACGGGCCCGGCCGCCGTGTAGAGCACCTTGACCGCGAACCCGAGCCCGAGCGTGGCGGCGATCATGACGAACGCGCCCAGGAACCGCACGTTCTGGCGGACCTGGGTGAACAGGAACGCGGTCACCGCGGCGAAGCAGATGGCCACCACGAACTCGTACATGTTGCCCCACGGCCACCGGCCGACCGCCAGGCCGCGGGTGATGATGGCGCCGAGGTTGGCGGCCCACCCGATCCAGGCCAGCACGAGCGCGACCCGCCCGGCCCTGGCCCCGCCCGCCATGACGGGCACGGGATCGGCGACGGGCGCCTCGGCCTCGGGCCCGGCGTCGCCTTCGGAGGGTGCGCCGACCGTGACGGGCTGCCGGGCGGCCCGCTTCACGGCCGCCTTGCCCAGGACGGCCCTTCCGAAGGCCAGCTCCATCGCGAAGCCCACCATGGCGATGATGTAGAGCAGGACGGCGCCGACGACGAAGTTGTCGCTCAGCCCGGCCAATTGCTCAGCGGACATGCTGTTCTCCTGCTGATAGAGCCTTGACGATCTCGGCGAACTCCTCGGCGAAGCCCGCCGCGGAGCCCTCGGTACGGGTCAGGCCGCCCACGTCGACCCGCCCTTCCCTGACCCGCACCCAGACGCGCCGGCGGCGGATCATCAACGACAGCGCGATGGCGACCACCGCGACGGCCGCGGCGATCAGCGCGGGCACGCGCCCGGGGTCGTAGGCGGTCTGGAGCGTGATCCACTCCTTGACGCCGGTGAACTCCAGCTTCCCCGCCCCGCCGGGCAGCTCGGCGGACTCCCCCACCGACAGCGGCTTGGTCGCGAACGATCCGCGCACGACGGGCACGACCTTGCCGTCGAGCTCGTCCGGCAGGATCTTGTAGACCGACTGCGGCTTGCCCGACCGCATGCCGAGGTCGCCCACGTAACCGCCGAGGAGCTGCACCTGCGGCTGGAGCTCGCCGGGGAAGGCCGAGGCGTAGTTGCCGTCGGTCAGCGGCACGCTGGTGGGCAGGAAACGCAGCAGGAACCCCAGCTGGGACGGCTGCGCGTCGGGCGCCTTGACGACGCACGACGAGGTCAGCGTGGCCTTCTGGTCGATCAGGCAGGCCACGGGCCCTTCGTAGGCGACCTGGCCCTTGCCGTCGGTGACCTTGAAGACGGGCGCGTAGCCGTGGCCGATCAGGTACGTCTGCGTCCCGTCGACCTCCAGCGGGTCGTTGACCTTGAGCTCGTAGTCGCGGGCGGGCGCGCCGGGCTCGTCGTGCACCTTCAGGTAGGCGGAGTAGTCGAGCTCCTGGCCCTTCTTGTCGCCCTCGACCTGGTAGGTGGCCTTGAAGTCGGTCAGCTCGAACGAGAACGGCTGGAGCGACTCGGCCGAGACCCGGCTGCCGGGGATGAACCTGTCGTAGGCGGCCACGGTGTTGGCGAAGCCGTCGCCCTCGACGACCAGGACGTTGCCGCGGTAGCCGTACAGGGAGCCGAAGCCGACGGCGAGCAGGATGCCGATCAGCGCGACGTGGAAGAACAGGTTGCCGGTCTCGCGCAGGTAGCCCTTCTCGGCCGCCACCCAGCCGTCGCCGGTGACGACGCGGAAGCGCATCTTGCGCAGCCGCCCGGCGGCCTCCTCCACCGTGAGGTCGCCCTCGAAGGAGTCGGAGTGGGGCAGCCGGGACAGGTTCTTGGGCGCGGCGGGCGGCTTGCGGCGCAGCTCGCGCAGGTAGGTGGCGGTACGCGGGATGATGCAGCCGACGAGCGAGGTGAACAGCAGCAGGTAGACGGCGGCGAACCAGACCGAGGTGAACACCTCGAAGAGCTGGAAGCGGTCGTACCACTCGGCCAGGGTGGGGTTCTGCTGGTAGAGCTGGGCCACCTTGTCGGGTTCGACGCTGCGCTGGGGCACCAGCGAGCCCGGGATCGAGCCGAGCGCCAGCAGGAACAGCAGAATCAGCGCGGTCTTCATCGAGGTGAGGGTGCGCCAGCCCCACCGGAGCCAGCCGACCGGCCCCATCCCGGCCTGCCGGGGCTCGCGCTCCTCGCGCACCAGCTCGTCGACGCTCATCAGATCACCGGCTCGAACGCGCCGATGAGCCCCTGCATGGCCGCGATCATCGCACCCCACAGTCCGGTGACGAGCAGCAGCCCGACGGCCACCATCATGCCCCCGCCGATCCTGGTGATCAGCCGGGTGTGCTTGCGCACGGCCTGGAACGTGCGCAGGGCCTTGCTGTAGGCCAGGGCCGCGGCCACGAACGGCAGCCCGAGGCCCAGCGCGTAGGCCACGGCCAGCAGCGCGCCGCGCGAGGCGCTGCCCTCGTTGAGCCCGAGCGTGAGCACGACGGCCAGCGTGGGGCCGATGCACGGCGTCCAGCCGAGGCCGAACACCACGCCGAGCAGCGGCGCGCCGGCCAGGCCCGCGGCCGGCAGCTTGTGGATGCGCACGTCGCGCATCAGGCCGGGCAGCACGCCGAGGAAGGCCAGCCCGAGCAGGATCGTCAGGACGCCGAGCACCCGCGTGATGACCTGGGCGTTGCCCAGCATGATCGAGCCGAGCCCGCCGAACAGCGCGCCGCTGAGCACGAACACCAGCGCGAACCCGGCCACGAACAGCACCGTGCCGAGCACCAGCCGCCCCCGCTTGGGGTCGGCGCTCATGCCCGTCACGTACGACAGATAGCCCGGCACCAGCGGCAGCACGCACGGCGACAGGAACGACACCACCCCGGCCAGCAGCGCGATCGGCACCGCGAGCAGCAACGAGCCCGAGGCGACGACGTCACTCATCGCGCACCTTGGTCACCGTGTTCATCAGGTCGGTGTACTTGACCGCCCCGAGCGCCCTGGCCGCGATGCGGCCCTGCTTGTCGATGACCAGCGTGGACGGGATCGCCGCGGGCGGCACGGTGCCCTGGAAGGACAGCGCGACCTTGCCGGGCTGGTCGAAGATGTGGGAGTAGCCGGTCTGCTCGGTGCGCTCGAAGGCGAGGGCGTCGGCCTGGCGGTCCTTGAAGTCGATGCCGATGAACTGCACGTCGCCCTTGGTCTTGGCGGCGACCTCCTTGAGCACCGGCGCCTCGGCCCGGCACGGGCCGCACCACGAGGCCCAGAAGTTGATCACCACGACCTTGCCCTTGTGGGCGGCCAGCGAGGCCGTGCCGCCGTCGAGCGTGGGGCCCTCGACCGGCGGGGCCGCCTTGCGGTCGGCGGCGTCGAAGACCTGCATCTTGCCGTCGCCCGCGACGAACCGGGTGTCGCCCACCTGGGGCTGCCCGCTCTGGTTTGCCGCGCAGCCCGCGGCCAGCGCGGCCAGGAGAACGAGGGAGATGGACGTCGCGCGCACGGAGGATGATCTCCTTGTACTACAACCGGTAGAGCTTGCAACTCTACCGGCGGGCAGACATGGCCCGGACATCAGGCCCCTGGTATCGACGGCCCCGAACTCAGCGACCCGGCCGGCTCGCTGTAGCCGACGCTGACCAGGCGGTCGCCCTCGAAGGTGAAGGTGGTGAGGCTGGCCAGCGCGCACTGCCTGCGGCGCGGGTCGTGCCAGAGCCGGCGGCCCTCGGCGGCCATCCTGATCGTCCAGATCGGGAGCTGGTGGCTGACCAGCACGGCCTCGTGCCCGCGCGCCGCTGCCCTGGCGTCGTCGACGGCCGCCTTCATGCGCGCCACGATCGCCGGGTACGCCTCGCCCCACGACGGGCGCAGCGGGTTCCAGAAATAGCGGTAGTTGCGCGGGTTGCGAAGGATGGCCAGGCCCTGGCCGACCGGACGGCCCTGCAGCATGTTCGCCGCTTCGAGCAGGCGGTCGTCCTTGGTCACGTCGAGGCCGAGCTTGTCGGCGAGCGGGGCCGCGGTCTCCAGCGCGCGTTCGAGCGGCGAGCTGTGGACGGCGACGATGTCGCGGCCGCCGACGGCCTTGGCGACCGTCTCGGCCATGAGCCTGCCGGTGTCGGACAGGTGGTAGCCGGGCAGCCTGCCGTACAGGATGCCGCCGGGATTGTGCACCTCACCGTGGCGCAAAAGGTGGACGACGGTGGTTTCAGCCATGGTGTGCCACAGCCTATCCGTTTCGATGCCGGTCATAGTCAGGGGCTGCCTGGTCCGGCATTTCGCGCGGAGGTATGGTCGGGACGACTGCGCCTAGGGTTCCGCGTCCGGTCCGCCTCCCCCGTCACACAACCAGGGCCGGAAGACAGGTCCGAGCGGCGCCGCGGCCCGCCGGGCCGTACAGCTGACGGGACAAAAGCCTGGAGGCTCCTCTCCGTCACCCCTGGAAGGAGTCGCCCGGATGAGCCCTTGGGCGCTGGTCCTCATTCTCGTCGCCGCCGTCGCGCACGCCACCTGGAACCTGCTGAGCAAGAAGGCGTCCCAGGCGGACGGCATCGTCTTCCTCTGGCTGGTCGGGGTCGTGGCCACGGTGGTGTGGAGCCCGCTGTTCGCCGGGTTCCTGCTGGTCACGGGGGCCCGGCTGTCGTGGGGCGACCTGGCGGTGATCTGCGGCAGCACGGCCCTGCACCTGGGGTACTTCGTGCTGCTCCAGCGCGGCTACGGCGCGGGCGACCTGTCGCTGGTCTACCCCGTCGCCCGCGGGACGGGGCCGATGCTGGCCAGCCTGGTCGCCGTGTTGTTCCTGGACGAGCACCCGGCGCCGGCCGGCGTGGCCGGGATCGTGCTCGTCGGGGTCGGGGTGTTCATGATGAGCGGCGGCGCGGCCGGGCGGGGCGACCTGCGGGGGCTGGTGTCGGGGCTGGTCGTGGGGCTGTTCATCGCCGGGTACACGGTGTGGGACTCGCAGGTGGTCAGCGCGTTCGCGGTGGCGCCGATCATGCTCAACTACCTGGGGGAGGTCGGGCGGGCGCTGGCGCTCACGCCGTTCGTCGCCGGGGCCAGGCGGCGGCTGGTCGGGGCCGTGTGGCGGGAGCACCGGTCGCGGATCGTGGGGGCGGCGTTCCTGATCTTCCTGTCGTACCTGCTGGTCCTGATCGCGTTCACGATGGCGCCGGTGAGCGTGGTGGCGCCGGCGCGCGAGGTGAGCGTGCTGATCGCGGTGCTGCTCGGCGGGCGGCTGCTGGCCGAGGGCGACCTGCGGCGGCGGCTGCTGGCGGCGGGCGTGATCCTCGGCGGCGTGGTGGCGATCGCGCTCAGCTGAGCGCGGCCCGGCCGGGTGCCCGGTCGGGTGCACGGCCGGCTGCGCGGCCGGGTGCTCAGCTGACCGCCCAGGCGTTCTCCTGCTCGCGGCTGACGCCGATCAGCGCCTCGACCGTGGCCCTGATCGCGGGACGGCGGGCCGCGTCGGTGCGCCACACCGCGTAGATGCGGCGCGTCTGCCGCGGCATGATCGGGACCAGCCGCACGCCGTCGGGCACGCAGTCGCGGCCCAGGCGCGGCACGATCGCGCAGCCGAGCCCGGCGGCGACCAGCGCGAGCTGGGTGGGGTACTCGTCGGCCATGCAGGCGATCTCCGGCTCCAGCGAGGCGTTGCGCAGCGTGAAGACCAGCCAGTCGTGGCAGACCGTGCCGGGCGACGAGCTGATCCACCGCTCGCCGTGCAGCTCGGCCAGCCCCACCTCCCTGCGCCCGGCCAGCGGATGGTCGGCGGGGATGGCGACGTCGGCCACGTCGTCGAGCAGCGTGGCCCTGGACAGGCCCTCGGGCATGGCGATGGGCCGGTTGAGCCAGTCCTGCATCACGCCCAGGTCCAGCTCGCCCCTGGCCACCTCGCGCAGCACCCGTTCCGGCTCGCGCTCGTAGAGCTGCACGTGCAGGTCGGGGTGGTGCCTCTTGAGCTGGACGAGCGCGCCGGGCATCAGGCCGCGGGTCGCGGTGGCGAAGGCGGCGATGCTGAGCCGGCCGACGACCTCGCCGCGCAGCGCCTCGAAGTCCGCCTCCGCGGTCTCGACCAGGGCCAGGATGCGCTCGGCGTGCTCGGCGAGCAGGCCGGCGGCGTCGGTCAGCCGGACGCCCCGGCCGCTGCGCTCCATGAGCCGGGCGCCCGTCTCCCGCTCCAGC
Source organism: Nonomuraea sp. NPDC004702 (assembly GCF_053601695.1). Classification (NCBI taxonomy): domain Bacteria; kingdom Bacillati; phylum Actinomycetota; class Actinomycetes; order Streptosporangiales; family Streptosporangiaceae; genus Nonomuraea; species Nonomuraea sp. NPDC004702. The sequence goes on along the minus strand of NZ_JBSGCE010000008.1, from coordinate 199,832 downwards.
TTGGCGATCTGCTGGCTGACGGCCGACGGCGTGACCATGAGCGCGTCGGCCGCGGCGCCGACCGACCCGTACACGTGCACGGCGTGAAGTGCCTTGAGCCGGTTCAGGTCCAACATGTAAGCCAGACTAAAGGGTTTAGCGTAGAAAGTCTCGCTTGTCCTTGTATCTGAAGCAGATGAAAATATATGCATGCGAATCATTAAGAGCAGGAAGCCCGAGACCCGTTCCACCTCGTACCTGAAGGTCCTCGCCGAGCAGGCTCGCGAGCAGCGCAACCGGTACCAGAAGACCCGCTCTGCGTGAGCCCCCGCCACCTCGCCCTCGCCGTCGGCCTCGCGGCCGTGTGGGGCTTCAACTTCGTCGTCATGCAGGTCGGCCTGAAGCACTTCCCTCCCCTGCTGTACGCGGGGATCAGGTTCACCCTGGCGGCGTTCCCCGCCCTGCTGCTCGCGGGGCGGCCGGGAGTCCCGTGGCGCTGGGTCGCCGGGGTGGCGGCCACTCTCGGAGTGGGTCAGTTCGGCCTGTTGCTGGTGGGCATGCGAGCGGGCATGCCGGCCGGACTGACCTCTCTCGTCCTGCAGATGCAGGCGTTGTTCACCGTGCTGTTCGCGGTGACGCTGCTCGGCGAGCGGCTCACCGCCCGCCGCGTCCTCGGCCTGGCGGTCGCCTTCGGCGGCCTGGCCCTGGTCGCGTTCGACTTCGGGGTGTCCGGCCCGCTGGGCGCCTTCGCCCTGTGCGTGGCCGCCGCCGCGGCCTGGGGGCTCGGCAACGTGGTGCAGCGCAGGGCCGCGCCGCCGGACTCGCTACGGTTCATGGTGTGGGTGAGCGCCTTCTCCGCGCCGCCCCTCCTGCTGCTGTCGCTGCTGGTCGAGGGGCCGCCCGTGCTGACGGCCCCCGCCGAGGGCTGGTTGTCGCTGGCCTACGTGGCCTTCGTCTCGACGCTCGGCGGGTTCGGCGTGTGGGGCTGGCTGCTGCGCCGGTACGACGCCTCGACCGTGGCGCCGTACACGCTGCTGGTGCCGGTGTTCGGCATGTCGTCGGCCGCGCTGGTGGCCGGCGAGCCCCTCTCCTGGATCGAGCTCCTGGCCGCGGCCCTCATCGTCGCCGGCGTGCTGTACGCCGGCACCAGGCCGCGCCGGGCTACAGAACCGCCGCGGCGGCCTTCGCCGCTGCCGGCAGGGCCTCGGCGATCCGGTTGAGCGCCTCGTCGTCGTGCGAGGCCGACAGGAACCACGCCTCGTACGCCGACGGCGGCAGGTAGACGCCCTGGTCGAGCATCGCGTGGAAGAACGCGGTGAAGGCGGCCGTGTTCTGCGCCTTGGCCTGGTCGAAGTCGCGCACCTCGCCCTCGGCGAAGAAGATCGAGAACAGGCTGCCGGCACGCTGCAACCGGTGGGGCACGCCCGCCTTCGCCAGCGCGTCGGCCGCCGCGTCGCCCACCGCGAGCGCCGCGGCGTCGATGCGCGCGTAGGCGTCGGCGTCGAGGGCGCGCAGGGTCGCCAGGCCCGCGGCGCACGCCAGCGGATTGCCGGACAGCGTGCCCGCCTGGTAGACCGGGCCCTCCGGAGCCAGGAAGGCCATCACGTCGGCCCGGCCGCCGAACGCCGCCGCGGGCAGCCCGCCGCCCATGACCTTGCCGAACGTCATCAGGTCGGCGTCGACCGGGTCGAGGCCGTACCAGCCGGCGGACGAGACGCGGAAGCCGGTCAGCACCTCGTCCACGATGAGCAGCGCGCCGTTGGCCGTGCACAGCTCGCGCAGCCGGGCGTTGAACCCGTCGCGCGGCGGGACGACCCCCATGTTCGCCGGGCACGCCTCGGTGATCACGCAGGCCACCTCGGCCGCCGCGAACGCCTCCGCCACCGCCTGGATGTCGTTGTACGGCAGCACGATCGTGTCGGCCGCCGACGCCCCGGTCACCCCGGGCGTGTCCGGCAGCCCGAACGTCACCACTCCCGACCCGGCCGAGGCCAGCAGGGCGTCGACGTGCCCGTGGTAGCAACCGGCGAACTTGATCACCTTGGACCGCCCGGTGAAGCCGCGCGCCAGGCGCACCGCGCTCATCGTCGCCTCGGTGCCGGAGCTGACCAGGCGCACCTTCTCGACCGGCGCCATCCGGGAGACGATCTCCTCGGCCAGCTCGACCTCGCCCGGCGTGGCGGTGCCGTAGGAGAAGCCGTGCGCGACCGCGCCGGAGACGGCCTCGACGACCGCGGGATGCCGGTGGCCGAGGATCATCGGGCCCCAGGAGCAGACCAGGTCGACGTAGCGGTTGCCGTCGACGTCGGTGATGTACGGCCCCTGGCCCGAGGCCATGAAACGCGGCGTGCCGCCCACCGCGCCGAACGCGCGCACGGGCGAGTTGACGCCGCCGGGCACCACTTCCCTGGCGCGGGTGAAAAGACCTTCGGAGTTCTGTGTACGGCTCACCCGACCCAGGTTAGTCCCGCAGGTCCGTGCCCCCGCCGCGGGGCGTGCTCAGTCGGCGAGCCATTCCAGGATGCGCAGCGGGTCGGGCAGCGGACGGCCGTCCGGGGGCCGGAGCCAGGAGACCGGCTGGCCCGAGGGCAGCATGGAGGGCGGCGCGAGCACGTAGCTGTCGCGGCAGTGCCAGCGCAGGCCCGGCGTGTCGTCGATGGTGGCCGGGTCGCAGTCGAGCTGGCAGGACCACCACTCGTCCTCGTCCTCGGGGTTGCCGCGGGTGGCCACATAAAACAAGACCCGGTCGCCTTGAGCGGCGACCGGGCCTGGGTGGGCTCCGGCGGCGTCGATCCTGGTGAGGGCCGACAGGCCGGAGGCGAGCGGTACGTCGAACACATCGAACACGCGCCCTGTGGGCAGGATCACGTTGGCCTCCGGCTCGCTCTCCCACCAGCGGGTCAGCAGCGTCGTGTCCGTCGTGGCCTGCATGTGCCAGGCGGGCGAGAGCGGATGGGCGCCGGGGTCGGGACAGCCGACGCGGTCGCACGAACACGCGCGCGGGCCGTGCCGCAGCGGAAAGGCTCCCGGCACCACGGGCCAGCCCAGGGACGCGTACTCCAGCACGGAATCGATGCGTGTCGGCCGCGACCGCTTTCTGGTACGCCGAGCCAGTGGTACCCCCACCATGGTGTCTCCCGTCGAGTCAGCGCCTGAGGAGGTCCCGGCTCCGGGCCGTTCGCACACCGCGGGACACACCAGCACTTGTCATCGCACTCTAACGCACACGCCTCAGGAGTTGACGGGAAACCCCTTGGTTAGAGCTGTCGCGCCACTTCCGTCGCCCAGTACGTGAGGATCATGTCGGCGCCGGCGCGCTTGATGGCGACCAGCGACTCCATGATCGTCCGGTCGCGGTCGATCCAGCCGTTGGCCGCCGCCGCCTCGACCATCGCGTACTCGCCGCTCACCTGGTAGGCCGCCACCGGCACGTCGACCGCGTCGCGCACCCGGGTGATGACGTCGAGGTAGGCCAGCGCCGGCTTGACCATGACGGCGTCGGCGCCCTCCGCCAGGTCGAGCCTGACCTCGCGCAGCGCCTCCTCCAGCGGCCCGGCCGGGTCCTGCTGGTGGGTGCTGCGGTCGCCGAACTGCGGCGCGCACTCGGCGGCCTCGCGGAACGGGCCGAAGAAGGCGGAGGCGTACTTGACGGAGTAGGACAGGATCGGGACGTCGGCGTGGCCGGCCCCGTCGAGCGCGGCGCGGATGGCGCCGACCTGGCCGTCCATCATGCCGCTCGGCGCGATCATCTGGGAGCCGGCGGCGGCCTGGGCCAGCGCGATGGAGGCGTAACGCTCCAGCGTGGCGTCGTTGTCCACCTCGCCGGACGGGGTCAGGATCCCGCAGTGGCCGTGGTCGGTGAACTCGTCGAGGCAGGTGTCGGCCATGACCACGAGGGCGTCGCCGACCTCGGCGGTCACCTCGCGCAGCGCGACCTGGAGGATGCCGTCGGGATCGTCGGCCGCCGACCCGGTCGCGTCCTTGACCGCGGGGATGCCGAACAGGATCAGGCCGCCCACGCCCGCCTCGGCCGCGTCGTGCGCGGCCTTGCGCAGCGAGTCGCGGGTGTGCTGGAACACGCCCGGCATGGACGACACCGGCTGCGGCGCGTCGATGCCCTCCTTGACGAACAGCGGCAGGATGAGGTCCGCGGCGTGCAGCCGCGTGCCCGACACCATCCGGCGCAGCGCCTGGCTGCGACGCAGGCGCCGGGGACGTGCGACGGGGTACTGGGCGCTCACTTGGCTCTCCTCCTGGCGCCACGGCGGTTCTGGGACGGCCTGCGCGGGCTGTCACCCGCGGCCACGGCCGCCTGGCGCTGCTTGGCACCGAACTCGGCCAGCGCTGCGGCCAGGGCTGATGCGGATGGCTTGTCGGACATGACGTCGACCCGGAGCCCGAACTCCTCGGCCGTCTTGGCCGTCTGCGGCCCGATCACCGCGATCACGGTGACGTTGTGCGGCTTGCCCGCGATGCCGACCAGGTTGCGCACGGTGGAGGACGAGGTGAACAGCACGGCGTCGAAGCCGCCGCCCTTGATCGCCTCGCGGATGGGCGCGGGCGGCGGCGCGGCGCGCACCGTCCGGTACGCCGTCACGTCGTCGCACTCCCAGCCCAGCTCGGTGAGCCCGGCCACCAGCGTGTCGGTCGAGATGTCGGCCCGGGGCAGCAGCACCCGGTTGATCGGGTCGAGCATCGAGTCGTAGGGCGGCCACTCGGCCACGAGCCCTTCGGAGGACTGCTCCCCCGAGGGCAGCAGGTCGGGCTTGACGCCGAACTCGACCAGGGCCCGCGAGGTGGCCTCGCCCACGGCGGCCACCTTGAGCCCGGCGAAGGCCCGCGCGTCGAGCCCGTACTCCTCGAACTTCTCGCGCACCGCCTTGACGGCGTTGGCGCTGGTGAAGGCCACCCACTCGTAGCGGCCGGTGACCAGGCCCTTGATGGCGCGGTCCATCTGCTGCGGCGTGCGCGGCGGCTCGACCGAGATGGTCGGCACCTCCTCGGGCACCGCGCCGTAGGCCACGAGCTGCTCGGACAGGCTGCGGGACTGCTCCTTCGTGCGCGGCACCAGCACCCGCCAGCCGAACAGCGGCTTGGTCTCGAACCACGACAGCCGCTCGCGCTGCCCCACGGCCTCGCCGACCACGATCAGCGCGGGCTCGGTGAACCCGGCGTGCTTCAGGTCGGCCTGGAGCCGGCCGAGCGAGGACACGACGGTGTACTGCTCGGTGGTGGTGCCGCCGCTGCTGACGGCGACCGGCGTGGTGTCGGGCTTGCCTCCGGCGATCAGCGCCTTGCCGATGGCGACGGCCTCGGTGATGCCGTTGTAGATCACCAGCGTGCCGCGGGTGGCGGCGTGGGACGACCAGTCCTGCTCCTGAGCGGCGTCGACGACGCGGAACTCGGGCACGGCCGTGGCCGCCGGGATGCCGGCGTAGGTGAGCACCGCGGTCGCGGGCGGCACGCCGGGCACGATCTCGAAGTCCACCTCCGCCGCCACGCAGGCCGCGACCTCGTCGTCGATCGAGGAGAACAACATGGGGTCGCCCGCGCACAGGCGCACCACGAGCTGCCCGGCCTTGGCCCGCTGGACGTAGTCGCCCTCGGCGACCTCGACGCCCTCGCGGCAGTGCTTGAGCAGCGGGCCGGACTGCTCGTCGTCGAGCACGACGGCGTCCGCCTTGCCGAGAAGTTCGGCGGCGCGGAGCGTCAGCAGGTTGGGGTCACCGGGACCCGCCCCCACGAAGGCGACGAAACCGGAGGTTGGACTATCGGAGCTCAATGGGATTGCTCCCCCATCAATCTGTCGGCCCCTTCGGCGATCATCTCGGCCGCCAGGAGGCGGCCCAGCTGTGCAGCCTCCGAAGGAGAACCGGCGGCGGACTTGCGGACCGCTTCGCGGCCGTCGATGGAGACGACCACTGCGGTCAGGTTCAGAGTGTGCCCGTGATCGGCCGCGAAAGCACCCACGGGTGCGGCGCAGCCTGCTTCCAGGGCGGACAGCACGGCGCGTTCGGCGGTCACCGCGCTGCGCGTGCGCGGGTCGTCGAGCACGGAGAGAGTCTCGATCAGGTCGGTGCGCGCGGCCAGGCACTCCACGGCGAGCGCGCCCTGGCCGGGGGCCGGCAGCAGCTCCTCGACCTCGAAGATCTGCGCGATCTCGCCGCCACGGCCGAGCCTCGTGAGCCCGGCGCTGGCCAGCACGACGGCGTCGAGCTCGCCCGCGGCGATCTTGCCGATGCGCGTGTCGGCGTTGCCGCGGATCGGGACGTACTCCAGGTCGGGCCGGAGCGCGCTCAGCATGGCGACGCGGCGCGGCGAGCCCGTGCCGACCCGGGCCCCGGCGGGCAGGTCGGCGAACTTGTGCGGGCCGACCAGCGCGTCGCGGTGGTCATGGCGCTCGGGGAGCGCGGCCAGCGTGAAGCGCGGGTCCTGCTTGGTCGGCAGGTCCTTCAGCGAGTGGACGGCGAAGTCGATCTCGCCCTCGACCAGCTTGTCGCGCAACGCGCTGACGAACACGCCGGTGCCGCCGAGCTGCGCCAGGTGCGCCTTGGTCACGTCGCCGAAGGTCGTCACGCCCACCAGCTCGACCGGGTGCCCGGTGCGCGCGGTGAGGGCGTCGGCCACCATCTGGGACTGCGTGGTCGCCAGCATGCTGCGGCGGGTGCCCAACCGCAGGTTCACAGCTCCACCTCCCTCACGGCCGCGGGCATCTTCGGATCGAGATTGAACAACTCACGCAGGGCTTCCGCATAATGATCGCCCCCTGGACCGGCGGCGAGCTGCTTGACACGCACAGTCGGCTCGTGAAGCAGTTTGTCAACGACCCTCTGCACGGTCATGGCGATTTCGTCCCTGGCCTTGTCGTCGAGATCGGGCATGCGCATCATCAGGCGGCCCAGCTCGGACTCCACCACGCCCGCCGCCTTGCTGCGCAGCGCCACCACGGTCGGGGTGACGCGGGCGGCGCGGGCGGCGTCGAGGTAGGCGTTCAGCTCCTCGGCCACGAGCGCGCGCACGGACTCGACGGCGTCGCCGCCGCGCGAGCCGACGCCGGACTCCTGGATCGTCTCCAGGTCGACCAGCGTGACGCCGGGCACCTCGCGCACGGCCGGGTCGATGTCGTGCGGCAGCGCCAGGTCCAGCAGGAACGCGCCCCTGGTCAGCATGTCGGGGGTGATGACGTGCCGCCCGGCGCCGGTGCAGGTGATCACGATGTCGGCGTCCGCCAGCTCCTCGCGCACGGCGGCGAACGCGACGGCCCGGCCGCCGACCGACTCGGCCAGCCGCGCGCCCCGCTCGTACGTGCGGTTGGCCACGACGATGTCGGTGACCCCGGCGCGCTGCAGCGTGACGGCGGCCAGCGAGCTCATCGAGCCCGCGCCCACCACCAGCGCCCGCCGCCCGGCCAGGTCGCCGGCGAGCGCGAGGCCCGCCGAGACCAGCGAGGGGCCGGCCTGGTCGATGCCGGTGTCGGTGTGGGCGCGCTTGCCGACGCGCAGCGCCTGCTGCGTCAGCTCGTTGAGGGTCGCGCCGACCGTGCCGTGCTTCTGGGCGAGCTTGAGCGCCTGGCGGACCTGGCCCAGGATCTGGCCCTCGCCGACGGCCATGGAGTCGAGACCGCACACCATCGAGAACAGGTGCTCGACGGCCCGCTCCTCGTAGTGCACGTAGAGATGCGGGGTCAGCTCGTCGGCCGGCACGCCGGAGTGGACGGCCAGCAGCCCGCTGATCGAGGTGACCGCGGCGTGGAAGCGGTCGACCGTGACGTAGATCTCGACCCTGTTGCAGGTCGAGATCACCATGGCCTCCGCGACGCTGGTGTCCTGCTGCACGTCGTGCAGCAGCTTGACCAGCGCGTCACCGGTCACCGAGACGCGTTCGAGAAGCGCCACCGGAGCGGTCCGGTGGCTGAGTCCGATCGCCAGAACACTCATTGACCGTCCACCGCCATGAGTGGCCCCCCAGCCTTGCGTTGCTCGTGGAACGCGAGAATCTGCAGTTCGATTGATAGGTCGACCTTCCGGACGTCGACGGTGTCCGGAACGGTGAGGACGACTGGGGCGAAGTTCAGGATGCTGGTCACGCCCACGGCGACAACACGATCGCACACTTCCTGCGCCGCTGCCGCCGGTGTCGCCAGTACCACGATCGAGACTCCACGCCGCTTGATGACGGCTTCCAGTTCGTCGATGTGCTCCACATTCAACCCCGCGATGGTGTCGCCCACGACTTCGGGGTCGGCGTCGAAGAGCGCGGCCACGCGGAAGCCCCTGGAGACGAAGCCGCCGTAGTTCGCCAGGGCGCGGCCGAGGTTGCCGACCCCGACGATCGCGACCGCCCAGTCCTGGGTCAGGCCGAGTTCGCGGGAGATCTGGTAGACGAGGTACTCCACCTCGTAGCCTACGCCGCGGGTGCCGTACGAGCCGAGGTGCGAAAGATCCTTGCGGAGCTTGGCCGAGTTCACGCCCGCGGCCACGGCCAGGTCCTCCGAGCTCACGGTCGCGACGCCGCGCTCCGCCATCCCGTGCAGCGCCCGCAGGTACAACGGAAGCCTGGCGACCGTCGCCTCGGGGATGCCGCGGTCACGGGACTGGGACGTGCTCTTCACGTGCCGGAGCTCCAGGGAACGGGCGGTGGGGACCGCTGAACGGATTAGAACCGTCTTTCAGGTTAATCCCTTTGTGAACCGATGCACAAAGTAGGGGCGCTACGGTTGGGGACATGCATCGCATCACCTTGCTCGGCAAACCCGGCTGCCACCTCTGTGACGACGCCCGCGCGGTCATCGCCAGGGTGGCCGGAGAGCTGGGCGTGCCGTGGGAGGAGGTCAGCATCGACTCCTCCGAGGAGCTCAGGGAGAAGTACTGGGAGATGATCCCGGTGACGCTGATCGACGGCGTGCAGCACGACTTCTGGCGGGTCGACGAGGCCCGCCTGCGCGCCGCTCTCGCCTAGAACATGACGGTGGGCAGCGGCACCACCTTCGCGGCGTTGACGTTGAGCTCGATGACGTTGGTGGCCAGCACCATCGCCTGACGCTCGTTGAGGAACCGCTCGACGTGCGGCTGGCGCTGGTGGTCGCGGTAGGCGACCTCGTCGCGGTAGAGCTCGTAGACGATGCGCTGCAGGGGCGCCGACTTGACGGCGTGGCAGGCGTAGACGAGCGTGTCGGGCTCGCCGCGGCGCACGGCCTCGACGGTGGCCTCGGCCAGGCGGTCGAACGCGTCGCCGGCGCCGTCCATGATCGTGAAGACGGTGAGCAGGCCGTAGATGCTGGGCGAGGGCCGGCCGCCCGCCTGCTGCGGCTGCGACGGGGTGAACAGCTCGGCGCCCGGGTAGGCCACGCCGGTGCCGGGCATCGAGTAGTCGGGCCGGGAGGGCTGGGCGTCCATGCGCGGGGAGGTGTCCATGCGCGGGGGCGGGGAGCCGTTCATGATGTAGCCGGTCGCGGGGCCCGAGTCGGGCGCGGCCCCCATCCGGGCGGCGTAGTCGACCTGCTGGTCGCCCGCCCGGTATTCGGCCACCAGGTCGCCCAGGCCGGGCGAGCGGCGCGGGGGCGCCACGGGAGGCGGCTCGGCGGCCGGCGCCGGCACCGGCACGGGCTCGGGCGCGACCCTGCGGCCCGGCCGGCGCTCCACGTCGTCGTGCGGCGTCTCCAGGTCGTCCTCGTCGTCCTCGTACGGCGCCAGCGGGCGCAGCACGGTGTACCAGATCGCCGCCGCGCCCACCGCGAGCAGCGCGGTGGTGAACAGCGGCGGCACCGAGAACCGCATGGCCCCCACCAGGGCGATGCTCGACGGCGCGATGACCAGGACCGCATGGAGGTTGTCGGTGTCGTACTCGTCGCCGCCGCGCCACTTGAGCCCGGCCACCACCACGCACGCCAGCAGGACGAGCACGTCGATGGCGTGCACGCCGATGAGCAGCTTGTCGGGGATGAGCCCCCACATGGCCGAGCCGGACGGCAGCGACTTGCCCAGGTCGGTGGACCTGAGCGGGTCGAAGGTCAGGATCGCGACGGAGACGATGGTGAGCGCGATGCCGAACAGCCAGGCCAGGAACCTCGGCGGCACCTTGTCGGACAGCAGTTGGATCAGGCCCACGGCCAGCCAGAGCGGCGCGAGCAGCGACCCCGTCACCTGGTAGACGCGGAACGTGACCGGCCCGAACCCCAGGACGGACCCGACGCCGATCGCGGCCAGCGACAGGCACAGGGCTCCAGCTGCAACGGTCCAGGCGATCAACCACCCCTCGGGCTCGTCGCGCAGCCGGCGGATCAGGGCTCCGGTCGCGACGGCGGCGAGGAGCGCACCGGCAAGGGCTATGACAGCAACGAGGATCTCCATGGTGACTCCAATGCTGCCGGACGATGCCTCCCGGCCGGTAGCCGAAGAGGAAACAGGCGCTCCATGAGGGGCTTCACCGCAGGCTGTGGGGTAGGCGCCTATACGGTATAGGGCGATTACTCGTAGCCAGGCCAGCAGGCGCGGATTGTGGAATTTCCAGTTGATTTCTAGAGTATTCGAGCACGCCGCACCCCTTACCCCTAGGGATACCGGATGCCTGATTCGTGGCCGTTCGCCGGGCTGCTTGCTCCAGCGGTCGCTGGACCTGCCCGGACGGGCGAGCTTGGCGTGCGCGAAGAAGTGCCCGACGACATCCGTACGCTGGTGCTGCACGCCAAGAACGGATGCACGGACTCCTTTGGCACGCTCTACGACCGCTACGTGGACCTCGTCTACCGCTACATCTACTTCCGGGTCGGCTCCCACCAGCTCGCCGAGGACCTGACCAGCGAGACCTTCCTGCGCGCGCTGCGCAGGATCGGCGACTTCACCTGGCAGGGGCGCGACTTCGGCGCCTGGCTCGTCACCATCGCCAGGAACCTGGTGGCCGACCACTTCAAGTCCGGCCGCTACCGACTGGAGATCCCGACGGGAGAGCTGATCGACGTGCCGCTCGAAGGCGCGCACATCCCGGAGAACGCGGTGGTCACGGCCATCATGAACGACCGGGTGCTGCGCGCCGTCCGCGATCTCAATCCCGACCAGCAGGAATGCGTGGTGCTGCGCTTCCTGCACGGCCTCTCGCTCGCGGAAACCGCGTTGATCATGGGGAAGAAGAGTGGAGCGATCAAAGCGCTGCAGTTTCGGGCCATTCGAACGCTCGCCAGGGCACTCAAGCACGACCTGGCGTAACCTCTCCCACCCGCACCTCGTTAGGCCAGTTGGCACGGCTGGATCCCTCAGGGAGCTGTCATGAGTAGGGCGCGCAGGCGGCGGGAGCTCGTCATCGAGCGTCTCACGGAGCTGCACGGCCCGTCTCTGGGCGGCGGCCCCGAGGCGGCGTTCCGCGAGCGCCTGCGCGACGACCTCGTCTCCGGCCGCCTGCTGCTGACCGCCCCCGACGAGGAGCGCGCGCCGGGCCCGGCCGTCCCGTCCGTACGCCGCCGACGCCGTCCGCTGCTGTCCCAGGTCGCCACGCTCGGCCTGGCGGGGGCCATGATGGTGGCGTCCTTCGCCACGTACCAGGCGGTCCCGGGCGACACGCTCTACCCGCTCAAGAGGGCCGCGGAGAGCACCCTCGTGCACCTGAGCACCGACGACGCCCAACGCGGCGAGCGCGAGCTGGCCTCGGCCGAGACCCGCGCCAAGGAGGTCGCGAGCCTGCTCGGCTCGTCCACCGACAGCCCGCTGGTCGGCCAGACGCTCAAGGACATGGAGGACTCCACCCGCTCCGGGATCAGCCGGCTGACGCGTACGCAGCCCCGCTCGTCCAAGATCAAGAAGTTCGCCCAGAAGCAGCGGGAGACGGTCGAGCCGATGCTGGACCACCTCAACGAGGCACAGAAGGGACAGGCCGCCGGCTACCTCGACTACATCGAGGGGCTCGTGGCACCGGCTAGGTAAGCTGAACCGCATGTGGCGGCTAATGCGACGACGACACGAGGTTGGGGCCGAGGCCGCCGGCGAGGCCGCGGCGCGGGCGGCGGTCACCGTCGCGCCCACCGAGCCGGTCGAGCCGGACCTGGAGGCGGCGGCCTTCTTCGACGTCGACAACACCATGATGCGCGGCGCGTCCATCTACCACTTCGCCCGCGGGCTGGCCACGCGCGGCATGTTCACCACATCCGATCTGCTGAAGTTCGCCGTCGGCCAGGCCGTGTTCCGGCTGCGCGGCAACGAGAACCCGGAGCACATCGCGGTCGCCCGGGAGACCGCGCTCGCCTTCGTCGCGGGCGCCAAGGTCGACGACGTCGTCCGCCTCGGCGAGGAGATCTACGACGAGGTCATGGCCGACCGCATCTGGGGCGGCACCCGCGCGCTCGCGCAGAGCCACCTCGACGCCGGCCAGCGCGTCTGGCTCGTCACGGCCACGCCCGTCGAGCTGGCCCGGGTCATCGCCCAGCGGCTCGGCCTCACCGGCGCGCTCGGCACGGTCGCCGAGACCGCCGGCGGCGTCTACACCGGCCACCTGGTGGGCGACCTGCTGCACGGCCCGGCCAAGGCGGAGGCGGTGCGCGCGCTGGCCCGCCGCGAAGGGCTCGACCTGACCCGCTGCACGGCCTACAGCGACTCGGCCAACGACCTGCCGATGTTGTCGCTGGTCGGCAGCGCGGTGGCGATCAACCCCGACAGCGAGCTGCGCGAGCACGCCAGGAAGCACGACTGGCCGGTGAAGGACTTCCGCACCGGCCGCAAGGCCACCATGACCGCCCTGCCGATCGCGGCCGGGGTCGGCGCGATCGCGGGCGGCGTCGCGGCCGGCATCGCCCTGCGCAGGCACTACCGCTCCCACTGACCGCCCGCCCGCGATGCCGCCGACGATGCCGCCGACGACGCCGCCGGCGCGGCCCGGCGGCGTGGACGGCTCCTTGACGTCCACGGCCGGGCGCGCGCCGGCGCCGGTCATCGCAGGCGTTCGAACAGCTTCCTGGCGTCCGGTTGCAGCCACTCGATCCGGTTGGGGTCGTCCTGGGCCGGTTTCCAGGGCACGGTGACGAACGCCACCTTCGTCGCGTACGTGGCCCTGGCCAGCTCGACCATGGCCTCCAGGCTCAGGTCCGTCTTGACCGACTTGCGCACCTCGCCGAGGAAGCCGCGCAGCCGGGCCGGGTCGGCGGCCGTGCTCCTCGCCTTCTTCAGCATCGCCAGCAGCAGGATCTGCTGCCGCTTGATCCGCTGGACGTCCGAGCCGTCGCCGTAGCGGCGCAGGCGGGCGTAGCCGAGGGCGCTCTCGCCGTTGAGCATGACCTTGCCCGCGGGCAGTTTCAGCTTCGACGCCTTGTCGTCCACGGGCGTCCTGAGCGTGATCTGCACGCCGCCGAGCGCGTCCACCATGCCCTTGAAGCCGGCGAAGTCGACCTCGACCGTGTGGTCGATGCGGACGTCGGTGAGCTGCTCCAGCGTCTTGACCAGACAGCCCGCTCCCCCGGTGTTGTACGCCGAGTTGATCATGTCCTTCCGCGCCGGGTCGGACCCGCACGACGGGATCTGCACGATCGAGTCGCGCGGCACGCTGACCCCGACCGCCTGGCCGCGGTCGGCGGGCACGTGCACGAGCAGGATGGTGTCGGAGCGCCTGCCGCCCTTGTCGGGCGTCCTGGCCAGGTGGGGCCCGTACTTGGCGTTGCCCGGCCCGCCGCGCGTGTCGGAGCCGATCACCAGGATGTTGCGGGCGCCGGTGATGTCGACCGGCCGCACGCCCGTCGACGGAGCGGCCACGATGTTGCCGTTGACCAGCATGGTCGGCACCGCGACGGCCGCCGCCGTGCCCACGGCGACCAGGCCGGCCGTCCAGTAGGCGTTCCATCGGCGGCGCGGGCGCTCCCGCAGCAGGCGGTCGCGCTGGCGGGCGAGCGTCGGGGGCGGCTCGTGCTCCAGTTCCCCGCCGAGGTCGCGGAGCATCCGCAGGTCGTCCATGGTCACTCCTCCGCCAGCATGGGGTTGGTGTCGCCGAGCGCGGCCCGCACCTTCCGCCTGCCCCTGTTGAGGCGGGAGCGCACGGTTCCGATCGGGATGCCGAGCGCCAGGGCGACCTCTTCGTAGGTGAGGTCGCCCCAGGCGATCAGCAGCAGGACGTCCCGGTCCTTGGCGGGCAGCGCGGCCAGCGCGCCCGCCAGGCGGGGACGGGCGGCCTGCGCCGTGACCCCCGCGGCGACGCGGTCGGCGGGCGACTCCACGTCCTGGTCGAGGGGGGACCGCAGGAACGCCCGGTACCGCGCCGCCTCCTTGCGGTGGTGGCGGGAGATGAGCTTGGTGAGGATGCCGAAGAGCCACGGCCTGGCGTCGGGGCAGGACAGGTCGTAGCTCTTGCGGCGGGAGAACGCGACGAGGAACGTCTCGCCGACGAGGTCCTCGGCGGGCTCAGGGCCGAGGCGTTTGGAGACGTACCGGTACAGCATGGCGGAGTAGCGGTCGAACAGCTCGGCGAACGCCTCCGGCTCGGTCAGGGAGGCGCTCACGAGCTCCGAGTCCGCCCCCCTGGTGGCGGGTTGCGTGATCATCTCCGCCCTTCTGTGGAGAATCGGTCACGGATGTCTTGCCACAACCCGCCAAAAGGGTTCAGATCTCCTTCAGGAACCCGCCGTCCACGGCGATGTCGGCGCCGGTCGTGCTGCCCGAGCGCGGCGAGACCAGCAGGGCCACCATGTCGGCGATCTCCTGCGGGCTCACCAGGCGTCCGGTGGCCAGCTTCATCATGCCGGGGGCGACCTGGGCGATGACGTCCTCCTTCGAGGCCCCGGCCATCCCGGCGATGACGTCGGCGGCGCCGCCGTCCTTGGTCCACCAGTCGGTCAGCACCGGGCCGGGCGAGATCGTGTTCACCCGGACGCCCTGCGGGCCGTACTCCTCCGAGACGGCCTTGCTCACGTGGTTCATGGCGGCCTTGGCCGCGCCGTAGTCCACGTTCATGGCCCCTGGCTGGCGGGCCGAGCCGGAGGAGATGTTCACGATCGAGCCGCCGCCGCGCTCCACCATGAGGGGCACGGCCGCGCGGATCATGCGTACGGCCGCGAACAGGTTGAACTCGAACATGGCCTGCCAGTCGTCGTCGCCCGGCGCCATGAACCCGACCCGGGGCAGCGTCACGCCGGGGGGCGGCCCGCCGGCGTTGTTGACCAGGATGTCCACCCCGCCGAACTCCTCGACGGCTCGGGCGATCACCCGGGCGGGCGCCTGCGGGTCCATCAGGTCCACCGCGACGTGCGTCACCTTGGCGTCGGGCGCGGTCCGCGAGGCCGCCACGACGTGCACGCCCTCCTCCGCCAGGGTGCGCGCGACGGCCAGGCCGATGCCCTTGGACGCGCCGGTGACGACGGCCACACGGCCGGAAAGCTGGAGATCCATCGAAGAGGTTCCTCTCGGGTGTCAATGACTGCACCCGCAAGAACACCGGCCGGACGCGACCGGTTGCACCCTTCACAGGAACGGCGGGAAGGCCGGCCCCCTGCGCAGCCGCAACTCGTTGAGCATCTGCTGGACGACCTCGCGCACGTGGTCGGTCAGGTTGAACACCAGCATCGGGTCGTCGGCCGCGGCGGGCTCGTACTCGTCGGTGCGGATCGGCTCGCCGAACTCGATCATCCACTTGGACGGCAGGGGCACCAGCCCGAGCGGCCCGAGCAACGGGAAGAACGGCGTGATCGGCAGGTAGGGGACGCCGAGGATGCGGGCCAGGAACTTCAGGTCGCCGATCTTCGGATAGATCTCCTCGGCCCCCACGATGGCCGTGGGCACGATCGGCACGCCCGCGCGGATCGCCGAGGCCACGAACCCGCCCCGGCCGAACCGCTGCAGCTTGTAGCGCTCGGAGAACGGCTTGCCCACGCCCTTGAAGCCCTCGGGGAACACGCCGACCAGCTCGCCCTTGCGCAGCAGCCGGTCGGCGTCCTCGGGGCAGGCCAGCGTGTGGCCGGTCTTGCGGGACAGGTGACCGAGCAGCGGGAGCTGGTAGACCAGGTCGGCCCCGAGCAGGCGGACGGCCCGGCCCGCCTCGTCGTGCAGGGCGACCTGCATCATGAGCGCGTCGATCGGCAGCGTGCCGGAGTGGTTGGCCACCACCAGCGCGCCGCCCTCGGCGGGCACGTTCTTCAGCTCGGCCGTCTCGACCCTGAACCAGCGGTGGTAGAGCGGCCTGATCAGCTCAAGGAGCACCTTGTCGGTCAGCTCGGGGTCGTAGCCGAACTCGTCGACCTCGTACTCGCCGGTGATGCGCCGGCGGACGAACGCCAGCAGCCGGGCCAGCGGGTCGGGCTCCTCGTAGGACGGCGCGGCGCTGATCGGGATCACCCGGCCTTCCTCCTCGTGCGGCACGCTCACGGACGCACACCTCCGAACGGATGCATACCCCGTGAACGCACGAAGTCGTCGAAGGCCGCCGCGGTGGTGTACTTGGGCCGCCAGCCCAGCTCGGCCTCCAGCCTGGCGGTGTCGACCGCCCGGCCGTAGCTCATCAGCCGCAGCTGCTCGGGCGAGTACTCGACGAGGCCGAGCCTGCGCACGGTGTTGCCGAGCGTGCGGAAGACGGGCGCGAGCAGCGGCAGCGACGCCCGCCCGGCCCGGCGCGCGCACTGCGACAGCAGCAACACGCCTGCCCCGGCCACGTTGAACGTGCCGGGGTGGTCTTCGTTCGCCATCCTGCGCAGCACCTCGACCGCGTCGTCCTCGTGGACGAACTGCAACCGCGGGTCGAAGCCGAACACCGTCGGCAGGACGGGCTGGGTGAAGTAACGCGTGAGCGGCGAGTCGACGCCCGGACCCATGAAGTTGGCGAAGCGCAGCAGCGACACCGTCACGTCGGGGCGGCGGCGCGCGAAACCGCGCACGTAGCCCTCGACCTCCGCCGCGTCCTTGGCGTAGCCGTGGACCGGGCCGACGTGCGGCTCCAGGTCCTCGGTGAACACCGCGGGATCGCGCGGGGACGAGCCGTAGACGGCGGTGGTGGAGCGCACCACCACGCGCCGCACGGTCGACGACCGCTGGCAGGCACCGAGCAGTTGCATGGTGCCGATGACGTTGTGCTCCTTCATGGCGGCCCTGCCATCGCCCTTGGACGGGGCGCTGACCAGGCTCATGTGCACAACGGTGTCGATGTCCGCGGCCGCGATCACCTCGGCGATGTCGGGGCTGCGCAGATCGACCCGGACGAATTCCGTCCGGCCCAGAGTGATGCCGCCGTCCCGCGTCAGCGAGGGGGGCGGCACGGTGTCCACTCCGATGACGCGGCTGATCTCCGGGTCAGCCGCGAGGACGCTCGCCACCCGGGCGCCTATGTGGCGCGAGACCCCGGTGACAAGCACGGTGTGGGTCATCAGCGCCTCGCAGCTGCGTCGGTTACTTCTTGTTACGCCGCTGGATGCGCGTCTTCTTGAGCAGCTTGCGGTGCTTCTTCTTGGCCATCCGCTTGCGGCGCTTCTTGATCACAGAGCCCACGGGACCCCCAGGTACTGATAGCAAGTCTGAATCGATGTGCGAGCGCACACCGGGTGACAGACTACCGGCGATCGGGGGTGGATCGCCCCTTGGGGGGTGAAAGCCCGGCCTCGTGGTGCGCAGGCCGGGCTTCTCCCGCGACCGAATTCACGGCGCGTTCGGGCGCGCCGCTACTTCAACCTGCCTCGATGTAGGCCTCCCGCAGATAGTCGTGGACCGCCTGCTCGGGCACTCTGAACGACCGGCCAACTCGGATGGCCGGCAGCTCCCCTGAGTGGACGAGCCGGTACACCGTCATCTTGGACACCCTCATGACCGTCGCGACTTCAGCCACGGTCAGGAACTTCACCTCGCTGAGAGGTCTTTCGCCTGCACCCATCGGACGCCTCTTCCGCACGTGTTTCCGGGTTATCCCCACTGGTGCCATTGCTCACGCACGTGTACTGCCGTCAGCGTAAGTCGGGACTCCGGGTGCGCAAACCCCCTATTTTCTCAGTCCGCGGAGCCACCTGTCAGCCGGACCAGTAAAGTCGCTGGTTAGCAGCCAGGCCGAGCACCTCGCCTGGACCTTGGAACTGTCCAAGTTGCCACACATAAGAGTCGCCCAAGCCCCATCAAAAGTTGGCAAAGGGACAGCGAGCCTCTTGGAATGCAGGCGCGAAAAGACGGTATGGGGAGGGCCGTTTTCGACTCAAAGGGCTCGTGAGACCAGAGTGACCAACCGCTCGGTCAGCGGAGCGTAATAGCGGGGTAGCACATTGTCGTCGAGTGGCACGACGACGTCGATCTTTCCCTCGGCCTCGCCGAGGAACAGTCCGGGGTCGTTGCTGTCGGCGAAGGCCACCGTCGGCACGCCCGCCTCGCCCGCCGCCCCCGCCCAGCCGTGGTCGGCGATCACCAGGTCGGGCAGCCCGTCTTCGAGCTCGTCCAGCATGTGCCGCATCGGGGCCGAGTCGTGGGTGTGCACGAAGCCGCCGCGGTCGTCGAGCATGGCGACGTCCTGGAGGTAGCGGATGCGGCGCGGACGGCCGAAGCCGGAGCCGGCGTACGTCCAGCCCTCGGCCGGGGTGAGCAGGGTCGCGCCGCGCTCGACGGCGAACCTGGCCAGCGGCAGGTGGACGGCGAGCAGCCCGGTCGGGTGGCCGGTGGCGAACAGCACCCGCGGGGACGGCCGCGACAACACCGACGCGATGCGCGCCGCCATGGCGTCGATCGCGTCGATCGTCAGGTCGGGGTCGATGGTGTCCTGGCCGCGGCGGTGGCCGGGATCGGCGACCACGCCGGCCGACTTGGCCATCAGGTCGAGGACGTCCCGGAAGGTCCACGGCTGCTCGAACGTCAGGCCGAGCATGTAGTACGGGTCGCGGTTGGCCAGCGAGCTGTAGTGGTCGAGGTTGTTCTCGCGCGACGTCGCGACGTCACCGGCGATACGGCTGTGGATCAGATGTCGGCGGAGTTCGTCGCGGCTCAGCACAGGTCTTCCTCATCAGGGGCATCGAGGACGTCGAGCGTCGTCGGGGCGGTCGTCAGGGCATCGGGTCGAGGCCGTGCAGAGGGAACACCGCCTGCCGGGTCGCCATGACCGCACGGTCGATGGGGTCCGCTGGGTCATAACCGCCGGAGATGTCGCGAAATTCCGGGTTACGTCCGTCGGTCATGGTCAGCGGGGGCGCCTCGCCGGTGCGCTCTCTGACGTACTGGCGCCAGGCGTCGGGGGTGGGCGTGGCCGGATCGACGGGATGCCCGGCGGCCTCGGCGATGAGGTGCGTCCAGATGCGCGGCACGACCTGGACGAGCTCGTAACCGCCGCCGCCCACCGCGATCCACCGGCCGCCCGCCGTCTCGTGCGCCAGGTCGTGCAGGGCCGCGTAGGCCGCGCGCTGGCCGTCGATGCTGAGCATGAGGTTGGCGAGGGGGTCGAGCGCGTGGCTGTCGCAGCCGTGCTGGGTGACCAGGATCTCCGGGCCGAACTCGCGCAGCAGCGGCGGCACGACCGCGTGGAAGGCGCGCAGCCAGCCGGAGTCGCCGCAGCCGGCCGGGAGCGCCACGTTGACGGCCGTGCCCTCCGCGCCGGTCTCGTGCGGGAAGCCGGTGCCCGGGAACAGCGTGCGCGGGCTCTCGTGCAGGCTGATCGTCAGCACCCGGGGGTCGTCGTAGAAGACGGCCTGCACGCCGTCGCCGTGGTGCACGTCGACGTCGACGTAGGCCACTCGCGTGGCCCCCTGCTCCAGCAGCCAGGCGATGGCCAGGGCCGGGTCGTTGTAGACGCAGAAGCCGCTGGCCGCGGCCGGCATCGCGTGGTGGAGCCCGCCCGCGACGTTGACCGCGTGCTCGGCCGCGCCCTCCCATACCGCGCGCGCCGCCGCCAGGGACGCCCCCGCGATCAGCGCGGACGCCTCGTGCACGCCCTTGAAGGCCGGATTGTCGGTGGTGCCGAGCCCCGCCCGCAGGTCGGGCACGCCGGCCACGGAGACGCCCTTGACCGCCTCGATGTAGCCGCGGTCGTGCACCATGGCCAGCTCGTCGTCGCCGGCGGGCGCGCAACCGGCCATCTCGACCTTGTCGAGGACGCCGAGCGCGCGGGCGAGAGCGATCGTCAGCTCGACCCTGATGGGCGCCAGCGGGTGGCTCGGACCGAAGTTGTAGGAGGTGAGAGCGTCGTCCCAGATGACTCGTGCCGTTCGGCTCATGCCCCGCCCTCCGCGCGTCCCTCACCTTGCGCCGACGTTACCGCAGCGCCCTGTTCCGGTTGTAGCCCGGGTGATCGTCGGGGACGGCCTCGGTCGCATCAGGAATTTCGTGACTTAGTGTTTTATGGTGCGCTGGGCGCGACCTTTCCGCAGAATCTTCCATTTCTTCCGACGTCCCCGGGTTTTCGACACCACGATCGTGGTCGTGCTCGCCCTGTTCGCGGGCCTCGGGGTGATCGTGTCGTCCGTCCAGACGGGGGCCGACGGGGCTCTGGGGTCGGCGCACTTCCTGCTGACCAGCGTGCTGCTGCTGGTCCGCCGGAGCAGGCCGGTGCTGGTGGCCGGGGCCGTCACGGCGTTCGACGTGGTCGGCATCGCGGCCGGACTCGTGACGTCGGCGACCATCCCGGAGGGCATCGCCTTCTACAGCCTGGTGCGTCACTCCTCCGGCCGTCCGTCGCTGGTCATGACGGTCGTGGGGATCGTGGTCTACGGCACGGTGATGGAGATCAAGGGGCCGGGCCTCGGGCAGTTCCTGGCCGGCGCCTTCGTCGTCGCGATCCCGGCCGGCATCGGCGCGCTGGTCAAGGCCAGGGCCGAGCTGAACGAGCGCAGCAGGCTGGAGGCCGCCGACGCCGCCGTACAGGCCGAGCGGCGGCGGATCGCCAGGGAGCTGCACGACGTCGTCGCGCACCACATCACGGTGATCAACGCCCTGGTCGGCGGCGCGCGGGCGACGCTCGCGCCCGAGCAGGAGGTCACCCGCGAGGCGCTGGAGAGCGCCCAGCAGACCGCTCGCCAGGCGATGTCGGAGATGCGCCGGCTGCTGCACGTGCTGCGGGCCGACGGCAACGACGGCCCGGACGCCGCGACCGGCGTGGGGGCCGACCGCCTGCCCGCGCTCATCGGCGAGGCCAGGAGCGCCGGGCTGCCCGCCAGCCTGACCGTCACGGGCGAGCCGGTGACGCTGCCCTCGGCCGTGGACCACGCCGTCTACCGGATCGTGCAGGAGGCGCTGACCAACACCCGCAAGCACGCGGCCGGCGCCAGGGCCAGCGTGCGCCTGGCCTACGGGTCCGAGGCGGTGGAGGTCGAGGTGCTCGACGACGGCGTGCCGCAGCAGGGCGGCGCGCCGGGGTTCGGGCTGGGCGGCATGGCCGAGCGGGTCGCGTTGTGCGGCGGCCAGCTTTCGACCGGCCCGCGTCCCGGGGGAGGATTCCGGGTGCACGCCCGCATCCCCTTGGAGGCAACATGATCACGGTGCTGCTGGTCGACGACCACGAGCTGGTCCGCAAGGGGTTCCGGCTGATGCTCGACGCGCAGCCCGACCTGTCCGTGGTGGGCGAGGCCGGCGACGGCGAGCGGGCCGTCGAGCTGAGCCGGCGGCTGCGTCCCGACGTGGTGCTGATGGACCTGCACATGCCGGGGCTCGACGGCGTGCGGGCCACCGAGCTGATCACCTCGGAGCTGCCGGGCGTGCGGGTGCTCGCGCTGAGCACCTTCGACCTGGACGAGAACGTGCTCGCGGCGCTGCGGGCGGGCGCCGACGGCTTCCTGCCCAAGGACGTCTCCCCCGAGGAGCTGATCGAGGGCGTGCGCGTGGTGCACCGGGGCGAGTCGGCGGTCGCGCCGCGGCTGCTGACCCGGCTGATCGGCACGTTCGTGCGCGCGTCGAGGCCGCCGGCCGCGCCCGCGCCGCCCGTGCTGGACGCGCTGACCGAGCGCGAGCGGGAGATCCTCGTGCTGATCGCCAGGGGCCGGTCGAACACCGAGATCGCCGGGCAGCTGGCCGTCTCCCCCTCGACCGTCAAGAACCACGTGACCAGCCTGTTCGCCAAGATCGGGGTCAGGGACCGGGCGCAGGCCGTGATCGTCGCGTACGAGGCGGCGCTGATCAAACCTGGAGACTAGGACCAGGCTCCCAGGCCGCGCCCGGCAAGAACGTCCTCACGGCCGAAGAGAACGGCAGGCCCCGGGCGGCACGCTTGGTGGCATGACGGCGATTCGCGCAACCAATCTGAGCAAACGCTACGGCGCCACCCATGCCGTCGCGGACCTGTCGTTCGACGTCGAGCCCGGCCAGGTGACCGGGTTCCTCGGGCCCAACGGCGCCGGCAAGTCCACGACCATGCGGATGATCCTCGGCCTCGACCGGCCGTCGAGCGGGTCCGTGCTGGTGGACGGGCGGCCGTACCAGGAGCATCGGCACCCGCTGCGCAAGGTGGGCGCGCTGCTGGACGCCAAGGCCGTGCACGGCGGCCGCAGCGCCCGCAACCACCTGCTGGCCATCGCCCAGAGCAACGGCATCCCGGCGGGCCGGGTGAACGAGGTGCTGGAGGCCGTCGGCCTGCGCGAGGTGGCGCGGCGGCGGATCGGCGGGTTCTCGCTCGGCATGTCGCAGCGCCTCGGCATCGCGGCCGCGCTGCTCGGCGACCCCGAGATCCTGCTCTTCGACGAGCCGGTCAACGGGCTCGACCCCGAGGGCATCCTGTGGATCCGCACGTTCATGCGCAAGCTGGCCGCCGAAGGGCGGACGGTGTTCGTCTCCAGCCACCTCATGAGCGAGATGGCCCAGACGGCCGACCACCTGATCGTCATCGGCCGGGGCCGGCTGATCGCCGACACGAGCGTGCAGGAGTTCATCGGGCGCAGCTCGCAGGGCTACGTACGGGTGCGCTCCCCGCGCCTGGCCGAGGTCGCCGACCTGGTCAAGGTGGGCGATCTCTACCCCGACCACCTGCGCGTCACCGCGATGAGCACGCTGGAGATCGGCACCCTGACCGCTCGGGCCGGGATCCCCCTGGAGGAGCTGACGTTCGTGCAGCCCTCGCTCGAAGCGGCGTACATGGAGCTCACCAAGGACAGTGTGGAGTACTCGTCATGACCGACATCCTGAGGTCCGAATGGACCAAGATCCGTTCGGTGCGTTCGACGGTGTGGACGCTCGCCGTCACCGCCGTGCTCCTGATCGGCCTGGGCGGGCTGCTGTCGGTCGCGTCCAGGGCCACGGCCGACGGGCAGGCCATCACCGGTGACCAGGCCGTCATGACGAGCCTGACCGGCATCATGTTCGCCGCGCTGTCCATGGCCACGCTGGGCGTGCTGGTGATCTCCAGCGAGTACCGGACCGGCGGCATCCGCACGTCGCTGCTGGCCGTGCCGCGGCGGCTGAAGCTGCTCACCGGCAAGATCGTGGTGTTCACCGTGACGGCGCTGGTCGTCTCCACGGTCGCGGCGGCCGCCGCGGTGGCCGTCGGCGTGGCGATCCTCCGGCCGGACTCGGTCGACGTGGGCACCGCGGCGCAGTCGGTGTTCGGGGCCGGGCTCTACCTCACCGCCTGCGGCCTGTTCGGGCTGGGGCTCGGCACGGTGATCCGGCACACGCCGGGCGCGATCGTCTCGGCCATCGCGCTGATGATGGTGCTGCCGCAGCTCACCAGCGCGCTGCCCGGCGAGTGGGGCAAGGCCGTCTCCGACCACTTCACCACCAACGCCGGCATGGAGATCGTGCTGGACCAGCCCGGGAACCCGCTGGGGCCGTGGAGCGGGCTCGGCGTCTACGCGCTGTGGGTCGCCGTCGCGGTGGCCGCGGGGGCCGTGCTCCTGCAGCGGCGGGACGCCTGAGCCGCACCCAGCGGCCGGGCTCCCCCGCCGCCGGTCAGCCCGAGGCGAGCTGGCGCCCCCGGTCGCGGGCGGCCTCGATGGCGGCCAGGAAGGCGGCGCGCACGCTGTGGCGCTCCAGCTCGGCGATGGCCGCGATCGTGGTGCCGCCCGGCGAGGTGACGGCCTCCCGCAGGATCACCGGGTGCTCACCGGAGTCGCGCAGCATCACGGCCGCGCCGACGATCGACTGGGTGACCATGTCGAGCGCGGCGGCCCGCGGCATGCCGAGCAGGATGCCCGCGTCGACCATGGCCTCGACCAGGTAGAAGAAGTAGGCGGGGCCGCTGCCGGACAGCGCGGTCGCGGCGTCCTGCTGGGACTCGGGGATGCGCAGCACCTTGCCGACCGGCTTGAGCAGGCCCTCGGTGAGCTTGAGGTGCTCCTCGCCGGCGTGCGCGCCCGCCGAGATCACGCTCATCGCCTCGTCGAACTTGATCGGCGTGTTGGACATGACCCGGACCACCGGCACCTCGACGCCGAGTCGCTGCTCGACGAACGCGGTGGTGATGCCGGCCGCCGCCGTGATGACCAGGCGGTCGGCCGGGACGTAGGGGGCGATCTCCGCCAGCAGGGTCGCCATGTCCTGGGGCTTGACGGCCAGGATCAGGGTGTCGGCCGACTTGGCCGCCTCGGCGTTGTCGACCGTGCGCACGCCGTACGTCTCGCGCAGCGCCTGCGCCCGCTCCGGACGGCGGCTGGTCGCCATGATGTCGCCCGGCTTGAACCCGGCGCGCAGCAGCCCGGACAGCAGGGCCTCGCCCATCTTGCCGGTGCCCAGAATCGCGATCATCTCGACCTCTCGAAGGGGAACGGACGCCGGCCCAGCCTACTAGCCCCGCGACAGCAGCGATCTGAGGAAGAACGCCAGGTTGCGGGGGCGTTCGGCCAGGCGGCGCATGAGGTAGGCGTACCAGTATGCGCCGTACGGGACGTACACGCGCACCTGGCCGCCCAGCCCGGCCAGACGGCGCTGCTCGCCGGGGCGCACGCCGTACAACATCTGGTACTCGAAGCCGTTGACGTCGCGGCCGTCGAGCACGGCCAGGGTGGAGGCGATCTGGATCATCCTGGGGTCGTGCGTGGCGATCATGGGGTAGCCGGTGCCCGCCATGAGGATCTTGAGGCAGCGGACGAACGAGCGGTCGACGTCGGCCGGCCTGCTGTAGGCGCCGGGGGCCGTGTAGGCGCCCTTGCAGAGCCGTACGCGGGCGCCGGCCAGCTTCTCGCAGCGTTCGAGCGCGTCGGGCAGGTACGCCTGGACCACGATCCCGACGTCGGGGTGCTCCTTGCGCAGGGTGGCGTGCACGAAGTGCAGGCCGCCGATCGTGTCGTGCTCCTCGGCGTCGAGCGTGACCGTGATGCCGCGGGCGGCCGCCGCCTCGCAGATGGTGGCCGCGTTGTCGAGCGCGACCTGCTCCGACAGCCGCAGCCCGAGCGCGGTCAGCTTGACCGAGGCGTCGCCGCCCGGCGGCAGCCGGTCGAGCAGCGACAGGTACTCGCGCACCGCCGCCTCGGCCTGTCTCCTGTCGGTCACCTCTTCGCCCAGGTGGTCGACGGTCACCAGCAGGCCCTCGTGGGACAACCCGCGGATGACCTCGCCGACGTCGTCGGCGACGTATCGCTTGACCACGTCCCTGGTCAGCGGCGATGTGGTGATGACGCGTTCGGCGCGTTCGCTCTTGGAGACGGCGAGCATTGCCTGACGGAGCACGTGACCCACACTAACCGCCCACTTCCCGGGTATATCGCTGAACCGCGGACCTGCCCTTTTCGTCTTATGGATATGCGCACAATGACGACAGCGACTCTTCTCGCCGGTTCTCTGGTGCTCGCGACGGGTTGTGCCACATCGCCGCCGGCCGCCCGTCCGCTGCCGCAGACGCCCGCCGAGCACGTCGTGACACCGGTCACCACCGCCCCCAGCAAGGCCCCCGAGCCGGTCAAGCCCACCGGCGACGCCATCAACGTGCACAAGGTCCGCTGGACCAAGGCCACGGCCGTCTCACGCGGCAAGCAGGTCAGGCTCACCTGGTGGTCGGGCGTGGAGCCGTGCACCGTGCTGGACAAGGTCAAGGTCAAGGAGACCGCCAAGAAGGTCACCATCACCCTGTACGAGGGCACGTCCCCCAAGGCCAAGGACGTGTCCTGCATCATGCTGGCTGTGGAGAAGACCACGACCGTCAAGCTCAAGCACGCCCTCGGCAAGCGCAAGCTCGTGGACGGCGCGAAGCCCTAACGCCAGACGTCCCCCTCGGCCGCCCTCCTCATGACCGCGAGGTGGGCGGCTTCCTCATGCCGGTGGAACCGCCGGGCGTCCGCCCCCGTTACGCCTGATGTGTGGAATCACCCCAGTTCGTGGGAATGCCGACGCGCTCATCGGGGTTGAGTCGGGTAGGCTCAAGTCGTTTGACAAAGACGACACGAATCCGTAGCTTGAGTCCAACCGACTCAACTTTGACTACAAGGACGTACTCATGGCACGTGCGGTAGGTATCGACCTTGGGACGACCAACTCCGTCGTCTCGATCCTCGAGGGCGGTGAGCCCACCGTCATCGCCAACGCGCAGGGCTCGCGGACCACGCCGTCCGTGGTCGCCTTCGCGAAGAACGGCGAGGTCCTGGTGGGCGAGGTCGCCAAGCGGCAGGCCGTCACCAACGTTGACCGGACGATCCGCTCGGTCAAGCGCGAGATGGGCACCAACTGGTCCCAGGAGATCGACGGCAAGAAGTTCTCCCCGCAGCAGATCAGCGCCTTCGTGCTGCAGAAGCTGAAGCAGGACGCCGAGGCGTACCTGGGCGAGAAGATCACCGACGCGGTGGTCACCGTCCCGGCCTACTTCAACGACGCCCAGCGCCAGGCCACCAAGGAGGCCGGCACGGTCGCGGGCCTCAACGTTCTGCGCATCATCAACGAGCCGACCGCCGCGGCCCTCGCCTACGGGCTCGACAAGGAGCAGGACCAGACGATCCTGGTCTTCGACCTCGGCGGCGGCACCTTCGACGTCTCGCTGCTCGACGTCGGCCAGGAGGACGGCCACGGCTTCGTCGAGGTCAAGGCCACCTCCGGCGACAACCACCTCGGTGGCGACGACTGGGACCAGCGCGTCGTCGACGAGCTGGTCAAGCGCTTCCAGAACGCCCACGGCGTCGACCTCGCCAAGGACAAGATGGCCCTCCAGCGCCTGCGTGAGGCCGCGGAGAAGGCCAAGATCGAGCTGTCCAGCCAGGCCGAGACCAACATCAACCTGCCCTACATCACCGCCTCCTCCGAGGGCCCGCTGCACCTCGACGAGAAGCTGACCAGGGCCGAGTTCCAGCGCCTGACGGCCGACCTGCTCGAGCGCACCAAGGGTCCGTTCCACCAGGTCATCAAGGACGCCGGCATCAAGGTCTCCGACATCGCGCACGTGGTGCTCGTCGGCGGCTCGACCCGCATGCCCGCCGTCACCGAGCTCGTCCGCGAGCTGACCGGCGGCAAGGAGCCCAACAAGGGCGTCAACCCCGACGAGGTCGTCGCCATCGGCGCCGCTCTCCAGGCCGGCGTGCTCAAGGGTGAGGTCAAGGACGTCCTCCTGCTCGACGTGACCCCGCTGTCGCTGGGCATCGAGACCAAGGGCGGCATCTTCACCAAGATCATCGAGCGCAACACGACGATCCCGACCAAGCGCTCGGAGGTCTTCACCACGGCCGAGGACAACCAGCCGTCGGTGCAGATCCAGGTCTACCAGGGCGAGCGCGAGATCGCCTCGTACAACAAGAAGCTGGCCACCTTCGAGCTGACCGGCATCGCCCCGGCGCCGCGCGGCATCCCGCAGATCGAGGTCACCTTCGACATCGACGCCAACGGCATCGTCAACGTCTCCGCCAAGGACCTGGGCACGGGCAAGGAGCAGACGATGACCATCACCGGCGGCTCCGCGCTGCCGAAGGACGACATCGAGCGCATGATGCGCGAGGCCGAGTCGTACGCCGAGGAGGACAAGAAGCGCCGCGAGGAGGCCGAGGTCCGCAACAACGCGGACGGTCTGGCCTACCAGACGGAGAAGTTCCTCCGCGAGAACGACGACAAGGTCCCCGGCGACATCAAGACCGAGGTCAACGACGCCCTGGCGGAGCTGAAGAAGGCTCTTGAGGGCACCGACACCGACGTCATCCGCACCTCCGCGGAGAAGCTCGCCACGGTCAGCCAGAAGATGGGCTCGGCCATCTACGCCGCCAGCCAGGGCCAGCAGGCCGGCCCCGAGGGCGCTCCGCAGGACGCCTCGGCCGGTCAGGGCGCCAAGGCCGACGACGACGTGGTCGAGGCCGAGATCGTCGACGAAGACCAGCCGAAGAAGGACCAGTGATGCCGGCGCGCGACAACGGGCACGAGGAGCCGGTGATCCGCGACAAGCGCAAGATCGACCCGGAGACGGGCGAGGTTCGGGAGACCTCGGGCGAGCAGCCCGAGGCGCCCGCCGAGCAGGCGCCGGCGGCGGCCCACGACGGTGAGCTGGCGGCCCAGCTCGCCGAGCGGACCGCCGACCTCCAGCGCCTCCAGGCGGAGTACACGAACTACCGCAGAAGGGTCGAGCGCGACAGGGTGGCGGTCCGCGAGCAGGCCGTCGCCGGCGCGCTGACCGAGCTGCTCCCCGTGCTCGACGACATCGGACGGGCCCGTGACCACGGCGAGCTGACCGGCGGCTTCGCGAAGGTGGCGGAGTCGCTGGAGTCGGTGCTCACCAAGCTGGGCCTCAGCGCCTTCGGCCAGAAGGGCGACCCGTTCGACCCGACGGTCCACGAGGCGCTGATGCACAGCTACTCGCCCGACGTGACCGAGCCCACCGCGATCGAGGTGCTGCAGCCCGGCTACCGGATGGGTGAGCGGGTGCTGCGCCCGGCGCGGGTGGCGGTGGCCGAGCCCGAGGACGCTCCTCCCGCGTCCAATGACGACGAAGCAAACTGACAAAAGGACGAAGGGCCGTAGATGAGCACCAAGGACTACCTGGAAAAGGACTACTACGCCGTCCTTGGTGTGCCCAAGACCGCCACCGCCGACGAGATCAAGAAGGCGTACCGGAAGCTGGCCAGGCAGTACCACCCGGACACCAACCAGGGCGACGCCGCCAAGGAGACCAAGTTCAAGGAGGTCTCGGAGGCGTACGACATCCTGTCCGACAGCAAGCGCCGCAAGGAGTACGACGAGGCGCGCACGCTGTTCGGGTCCGGGGTGGGCGGACAGCGCCCCGGCGGTGGCGGTTTCCCGTTCGACTTCGGCGACCTGTTCGGCGGCACCGCCGGCCAGCAGGGCGGGGGCGCCGGTGAGCGGCTCGGCGACCTGTTCGGCGGGCTGTTCAACCGCGGTGGGGCGGGGGGCTCCACCCGCACGACGAGCGCGACCAGACCGCGCCGCGGCCAGGACGTCGAGTCCGAGGTCACGCTCTCGTTCACCGAGGCCGTCGAGGGCACCACGGTCTCGCTCAGGCTGACCAGCTCGGCCGCCTGCACCGCGTGCAGCGGCACCGGCGCCAAGGCGGGCACGACCCCCCGGGTCTGTCCCACCTGCGAGGGCACCGGCGCGGCCAGCCGCAACCTGGGCAACTTCGCCTTCTCCGAGCCCTGCCGCGACTGCAAGGGCCGCGGGCTGCTCGTGGACGACCCCTGCCCCGTGTGCGAGGGCAACGGCCGGGCCAAGAGCACCCGCACGATCCAGGCCAGGATCCCCGCCGGCGTGGCCGACGGGCAGCGGGTCAAGCTCAAGGGCAAGGGCGCGCCGGGCGAGAACGGCGGCCCGGCCGGCGACCTCTACATCCTGACGCACGTCAAGCCGCACCACGTGTTCGGCCGGACGGGCGACAACCTCACGATCACGGTTCCCGTGACGTTCTCGGAGGCCGCGCTGGGCGCCGAGATCAAGGTGCCGACCCTCAAGGGCATGCCGGTGACCCTGCGCGTCCCGGCGGGCACGCCCAACGGCCGCACGTTCCGCGTGCGGGGCAGGGGCGTCACCCGCAAGGACGGCACCAAGGGTGACCTGCTCGCCAGCGTCGAGGTGCTCGTGCCGAAGACGCTCGACGACAAGTCGCGCGAGCTCCTCAACGAGTTCAACACCGCGACCGCGGGCGACGACCCGCGCGCCGATCTCATTCAGCGAGCCAGAAGCGAGTAGCCGATGGACGCCAACTATTTCGACCTGTCCGACGACACGCCTGTTTATGTGATTTCGGTGGCCGCGCAGCTCTCCGGGCTCCATCCGCAGACGCTGCGCCAGTACGACCGGCTCGGCCTGGTCAGCCCGGGCCGCACCGCCGGGCGCGGCCGCCTCTACTCCACAAGAGACATCATCCAGCTCCGCGAGGTCCAGCGGCTCTCCCAGGAGGAGGGCATCAACCTCGCGGGCATCAAGCGGATTCTCGAGCTCGAGAACGAAGCTCTGCGGCTGCGTGAGGAGGTTCACCGCCTGCGCGCCGAGATGCGGATGGTCCGGGCGCTGATCCGCTACGAGCTGCCACCGGGGGCCTAGGTTATGGACTACAAGCTCACCCAGAAGAGCCAGGAAGCTCTCTCGGGTGCCATGCGGCGAGCCGCCGCCGAGGGCAACCCGGAGATCTCTCCGGCCCATCTGCTCTCCACGCTGCTCTCCCAGACGGGCGGCACGGCCGTGCCGCTGCTCGAAGCGGTCGGCGCCGACTGGCGCACGCTGCGGGCGCGCGTCGAGGAGCAGCTCGCGGCGCTGCCGAAGGCTCAGGGCGCGACAGTGGGCGCGCCGTCGAGCTCGCGGCAGCTGCTCACCGTCATGAACACCGCCGCCCAGCACGCCAACCGCCTCGAAGACCTCTATGTCTCGACCGAGCACCTGCTCGTCGGCCTGGCGGCCGACGGCGGCCCGATGGCCGAGCTGCTCAAGTCGCAGGGCGCGACCCCGCAGGCGCTGCTCGACGCCTTCGAGAAGGTACGCGGCCACGCCCGCGTCACCAGCGAGACGCCCGAGGACACCTACCAGGCGCTGGAGAAGTACGGCGTCGACCTGACCGAGCGGGCCCGCGGCGGCGGCCTCGACCCGGTGATCGGCCGCGACTCGGAGATCCGCCGCGTGGTCCAGGTGCTCAGCCGCCGCACCAAGAACAACCCGGTGCTGATCGGCGAGCCCGGCGTCGGCAAGACCGCCGTCGTCGAGGGCCTGGCCCAGCGCATCGTGGCCGGCGACGTGCCCGAGTCGCTGCGCAACAAGCGGCTGATCTCGCTCGACCTGGGCGCGATGGTGGCCGGCGCGAAGTACCGCGGCGAGTTCGAGGAGCGTCTCAAGGCCGTCCTCTCCGAGATCAAGGAGAGCAACGGGCAGATCGTGACGTTCATCGACGAGCTGCACACCGTCGTCGGCGCGGGGGCCGCCGAGGGCGCCATGGACGCCGGCAACATGCTCAAGCCCATGCTGGCCCGCGGCGAGCTGCGCATGATCGGCGCGACCACGCTCGACGAATACCGCGAGCGCATCGAGAAGGACCCCGCGCTGGAACGCCGCTTCCAGCAGGTCTACGTGGGCGAGCCCACGGTCGAGGACACGATCGCGATCCTGCGCGGGCTCAAGGGCCGCTACGAGGCGCACCACCAGGTGCAGATCGCCGACGGCGCGCTGGTCGCCGCCGCCGCCCTGTCCGACCGCTACATCACCAACCGCTTCCTCCCCGACAAGGCCATCGACCTGGTCGACGAGGCCGCCTCGCGGCTGCGCATGGAGATCGACTCCCGTCCCGTCGAGATCGACCAGCTCCAGCGGAGCGTCGACCGCATGAAGATGGAGGAGCTGGCCCTGACGAAGGAGACCGACGAGGCGTCGGTCCAGCGGCTCGACCGCCTGCGCCAGGAGCTGGCCGACCGCCAGGAGGAGCTCAACGCCCTCGTCGGCCGCTGGGAGCACGAGAAGGCGGGGCTCAACAAGGTCGGCGAGCTGAAGAAGCAGCTCGACGAGGCCAGGGGCGCCGCCGAGCGGGCCCAGCGCGACGGCGACTTCGAGGCCGCCTCCCGGCTCATGTACGCCGAGGTGCCCCGGCTGGAGCAGGCCCTCCAGGCCGCCTCCGACGCCGCGCCGCCGGACAACGCCATGGTCAAGGAGGAGGTCGGCGCCGACGACATCGCCGAGGTCATCTCCTCCTGGACGGGCATCCCCGCCGGCCGCCTGCTGGAGGCCGAGACGGCCAAACTGCTGCGGATGGAGGAGGAGCTGGGCCGGCGGCTCATCGGCCAGCAGCAGGCCGTACAGGCCGTCTCCGACGCCGTGCGCCGCAGCCGGGCCGGCATCGCCGACCCCGACCGTCCCACGGGCTCGTTCCTGTTCCTCGGGCCCACCGGTGTGGGCAAGACCGAGCTGGCCAAGGCGCTGGCGGAGTTCCTGTTCGACGACGAGCGGGCGATGACCCGCATCGACATGAGCGAATACTCCGAGAAGCACAGCGTGGCCAGGCTCGTCGGCGCGCCTCCCGGCTACGTCGGCTACGAGGAGGGCGGCCAGCTCACCGAGGCCGTCCGGCGGCGGCCGTACACGGTGGTGCTGCTGGACGAGGTGGAGAAGGCGCACCCGGAGGTGTTCGACATCCTCCTCCAGGTGCTCGACGACGGACGGCTGACCGACGGCCAGGGCCGCACGGTCGACTTCCGCAACACGATCCTGATCCTGACCTCCAACATCGGCTCGCAGTTCCTGGTCGATCCGAAGCTGGAGAACGACGCCAAGCGCGAGGCCGTCATGGGGGCGGTGCGCGGCTCGTTCAAGCCGGAGTTCCTCAACCGGCTCGACGACGTCATCCTCTTCGACGCGCTCGGCTCCGAGGAGCTGGCCCAGATCGTCGACCTCCAGGTCGACCGCCTGGCCCAGCGGCTGGCCGACCGCCGCCTGACGCTGGAGGTCAGCCCGGCCGCCCGCGAATGGCTCTCGCTGACCGGCTACGACCCCCTGTACGGCGCCCGTCCGCTGCGCCGCCTGGTCCAGTCGGCCATCGGCGACAAGCTGGCCAAGGCCGTGCTGTCCGGCGAGATCGCCGACGGCGACAAGGTCCGGGTGGAGCTCGGCGACGACGAGCTGCTCATCCAGCGCGGCTGAGGCGGTGCCGTCGAGCCCGGAGATCCCCGCGGATCTCCGGGCTCCGGCATGTCATGCCAGGGTCATATCCCGTCGCCGCGGGGTAAGGTTCCCGCCACCCTTCGGACAAGCCGCACGCGACCGGCCGAACACGTGGCTAGCTTCGGCGTTCGTCAGATCACCGATTCCGATCAGAGGGACGTGCGGTGTCATCTCGTAAGATCCGAAGCATCCTCACGGTGGCCGTTCTGACCGTGGCCGTCACCTGGCCGGTCGCCGGTCCTTCGGTGGCCGACACCTGCCGGCCGCCTGCCGAGGCGGTCGCCTCGTACTGCGACGGCCACGCCAAGCTCCAGCTCAACGAGGGCAGGACGAACGGCCACCGGGTCGTCACCGAGGAGGTCGGCAAGCTGGCCATGGCCGCCGGTGACATGGCCAGGCGGCTCGGCCTGACGGGTCTGGCGGCCGCCAGGTCCGCCATGGGCCCGCTGGCCGACCTCGGCGGCGTCGGGGCGACGTGGGGCATGCCCTCGCTGAACAGCACCTCGCCCGCGCTGTTCCCCGCGGCCTCCGGCAACAGCGGGATGCGTGATCTGGCCACGACGCTGCAGGTGCCCGCGCTGCCCGCCCTCCCCGCGCTGCCGCAGACGCCCGTCGCGGCCCGGGTGCCGGCCGAGATGACGCTCGGCGAGAGGCCGACCACCCCCGCCTCGGCCCGCGCCGCGAAGTCGCCGGGCCGGGCGCGGCAGCCGGTGCGGGAGGTCGGCGGCGATCTGATCTCGAACCTGCTGCCCAGGGCCGTGGAGAGCATCGAGGGCGCGTCGACGCTGCCCGGCGGCTATCCCGCGATCGACGGCTTCAGCCGCCTGCTGCCCGGTCTCGACCTGCACTGAGCCAATGTGTCCGGGCGCGGGTCGTGCCTGCCGCGCCCGGCTTCCTCAACCGGAGGGGCCGTGGCCGCGCACTGTCGCGGCCCCTCCGGCCCGGCTTCGCGGGCACGCGACAAGCCGGGCCCCGCGCGGGGGCCCGCCGGCCGGCCCCCGCGACTAGGAGACGAGCTCGTCGAGCTCGTCCTCCGGAAGGCCGAGGTCGACCCTGATCCGGTATCGCGTCCGCAGCAGCGCCACCTGCTCGGGGTCGCCCTCCTCGCAGCCCAGCACGGCCTGGGTGGCCCATTCGAGGCCGCCCCGCAGATCGCCGTAGGCGACCAGGGTCTCCGCGATGGTGTGGGCCGTCGCCGTGGAGACGTCGCCCTCCGCGCGGATGGTCTCGATCAGCTCCCGGGCCTCGTCGGGCCGTTCGAGCTCGAAGAGGGTGTCGGCGATGCCCGCGCGCGGGTCGAAGCCCGCGTCGCCGCCGTCCTCCACGGCGCGCTGGAAACACTCCATCGCGCGTGCGGGCTGTCCCGCCGCTCGCCACTCCTCGGCGGCCAGGACGAGGATGGACGCCCTGGAGACGTCGCCGGACGAATAACCGAGCGCGACGTCGTAAAGCCGACTGGCCAAGGAACTGTGGTCGTCGGCCAGCAGGGCCTGCTCCAGCAGACGATCAAGGTGCTCTCGGGTCACATGCGCCACACCCGCGAGACTACCGAGCCGCCAGGCGGTTTGCCCGGTCAATGCGCATCGCCGGTCACATGCAAATTCGGCAACGTCTCGTCCAAGGCTGGTCACGCTGCGCGTGTATGTGCAGGTCAGCGGGCATATACGGCATGCTTTGCGGTACGCGGGCGGAGGGGGCTGTAATGGGCATGTCCAGGCAGATGACCTTCACGCTGGCTTGCGCCGTCGTTCTCTCGGCCCTCGGGCCCGGCGTGGCCGGGTATCTGTCGGCCCGGCTGGAGGCGATCCGCACGGCCGAACGCAACCTGCACGCGTTGCAGGCCAGGCTCGACGTCCGGCAGGCCCGGGACGTCCGGCCGGTGTCGTTCCCCCTGCCCTGCCTGCGTACGCCGGTGACGCCGCGCATCCAGCAGGTGCCCGAGGCGCGGCAGCGGGCCGCGCCCGGCGCCCGGCGGCCGGTCATCGCCGGTACGGCCCGGTGATCCGGCCGGCGACCACGGACCGCACGGCCCGGGCGAGCCCGAGCGCGACGCGGACCGGCCCACGCCTGTGGCGGGGATCGAAGGGGGCACTGCGCTTGAAGGCGGACGGCGGAAGATCGTACATCTTCACCTCCGGAAGACCCGTGACGGACAGTGACGATCGCTCGTCGCTGTCATGCCCAGATCTCGGTCAGCGTCCCCCCTCGCCCTCGGTCAGCACGTGCGGCGACCACGACTTGAGCTGACGCGACAGGAACCCCCGCATCAGGTGCTTGGCGGCGTCGATGATGTCGGGCGCGCCGGCGGGGTCGCGCCGGAAGGCCAGCTTGAGCACCGCGTCGCCGGCCTCGACCGCGACCAGCACGGCCAGGTCGAGCGTCTCGCTGTCGGCCAGGCCGAACTCCTTGAGCAGCAGGCCGCGCAGCCTGCCCGCGATGACCGTGTTGTTCTCGGAGTCGGAGTCGAGCAGGTTGAGGTCGACGACGTCGCCGAAGTGCAGGCTCCGGAAGCCGGGGACCGTGCGGTGCATGTCGACGTACTCGTCGATGATCGCGTCGACGGCCTCCCACCAGCCGCGGTACTCCTCCTCCATGAACCGCAGCCCCACCCGCGCCACGAACTGCTCGACGTTGCGCCGGGTGAGCTCCTGGGTGATGGCCCGCTTGTCGGGGAAGAACTGGTAGACCGAGCCGATCGCGACGCCTGCCCGCTCGGCTATGCGGGTGGTGGACAGGGCCTCGTAGCCGGTCTCGTCGAGGAGTTCGGCGCAGGCGTCGAGCATGCGCTCGACGCGCCGGGCGCTGCGGCGTTGGGCCGGCTGCCGCCGGAGAGCTTTGGGGTGGACGCAGTCATCATCCATTTGCGGCGAAGACACGGATTCATCTTCTCTCGTCTGCACGATCGTTACCTACTCATTTGCGGGATTTCTCGGATGACTGCCTGCCGGGTCGCCCGTGGCGAAATCCACGGGCCGGCATAACCGAATTTCCGTACTGGTCGGCGCGCCGGATCCGGCCCGGCGCGCGGCCCGCGGCCCAGCGCGGACGCCTGGTGGTCCGGCGCGGCTCCTGCGAGACGAGTCCCTGGATAACAACCCCGCCGATGATATGTTCGATAAACGTTCCCCGACGGGGACCGTCATATTGTTCGACACAATCCCGGCACACTATATTGCGAGACGATATTTCGCGAATAATCTTCAATTCGAGCGATATCTGCGCCGCCCGAGCCGGCGCCGCCGCATGAAGTGGGACGCCTGCCGCAGCCCCGGCCCGCCGAGGCTGGTGAAGGAGGCCGGCCGGTCGCGCGGCGCGGTGGAGGCGCCCTCCTCGAAGACCGCCGGCCGCACCCCGCCGGACTCGACCTGCCGCATGGCGACCTCCTATTGGACGGACTGTCCAGAGGATAGATCGATCATGGCCGCGCGGCCAGCCCCGAGCACGCGCGCAGCGCCTTCCAGTCGCTCACGGCCTGGGTCCTGGCCGTGCCCGTCATCGGGATCGGGATGCCGCCCTGGATCGTGGCCGGGGTCCACTGGTCCTTGAGCACCTTGCGGCCGTTGATCGTCAACGTCAGCACGCCCGTCCTGCCCGTGGTGCCCGGGGTGGAGTTGTAGAAGACGAAGTTGCCCATGCCGTAGCTGACGTAGGCGTTGTCCAGGTATCCGGCGCCGAGCAGGATGTGCGCGTGCCCGCCGACCACGACGTCGGCGCCCGCCGCGACCAGCTTGGGGGCGAGCGAGCGCTGGGCCTCGTTGGGGCACTTCTGCATCTCGGTGCCCCAGTGCAGGTGCACGATGACGGTGTCGGAGTTCTTGCGCGCCTGGCGTACCGCCTTCAGCAGGCTCGCCTCGTCCTTGGCCGAGGCCAGTCCGCCCTTGTCGGCCGTGGCCGTCCACGACTGGATGAACTCGGCGTCGAGCACCTGCGTCGCGCCGATGATCGCCACCCGGTTGCCGTTCACTGTCTTGCGGAAGGGTTTGTAGGCCTGCGCGGCGTTCGCCCCGATGCCCACGACGGGGAACTTGCTGCGCTTGATGGCCGCCAGCGAGTCGGCCAGGCCGCTCTCCATGTAGTCCATGCCGTGGTTGTTGGCCATGGAGGCGACGTCCACCCCGGCCGCCTTGAGCGCGTTGAACGCGGTCGAGGGCGCGCGGAAGGTGAACTGCTTGCCGGGCGCGGGCGTCCCGGCCGTGGTGATGGCGGTCTCCAGGTTGACCATCGTCAGGTCGGCCTTGCGCAGCACGTTCGCGATGGGCCCGAGGGCGGTGCCCGGGTTGGCGAGCCTGCCGCGCAGCACGCCCTCGAAGTGCACGTCGCCGCCGAAGGAGATGGTGAACGGCCGGCGCGCGGGCTTCGGCTTCGAGCTCGGCGACTCGGCCGCCTGCTGCTCGACCTGCTTGCTCTGCGGCTCTTTGTCAGGTGCCGACGAACATGCCGCGAGGGAGGCGGCGACGACCAGCACCGGTAGGACACGGGGGAGTCTCATCTACCGCCATTTCCGCTCGATCCAGACTTTTACGGATCGAGCATTCTATGGGCGGCAGATTAGGACTTGGTACCCATCAACCAGGTCAAAGCGGACCTGGTGGCGTCGTCCTTGGGGCTGTAGACGACGAGCCGCGTCTCCGGGGTGGCGGAGACGTTCAGGCTGGTCGTGCTGAAGCGGAGGTCGCCGGCGACCTCGTGCTTGAAGACCTTCACGCGGGGGCCCGGCTCGGCCACGTCCTGCCTGGCCCACATGCGGGCGAACTCGGCGCTCTCCGCGCTCAGCCGCCGCACGAAGTCCTGCCAGCAGGGGTCGTCGGCGTGCCGGCTGTAGGCGCCCCTGAAGACCGCGACCGCGCGCGGCAGCTCCGACTCGCGGTTGACGAGGGTGGTCGCGGCGTGCGGGTTGACGAACGTCTGCCACAACGAGTTCCGCTCGCCGTCCGGGGCCTCGACGACGTGCGGGAACAGGGTGGCGTAGGCGGCGTTCCAGGCCAGCAGGTCAGAACGGCTGTTGGTGACGGACGCGGGCATGTCGCCGAGCTGGTCGAGGATGCCCTGCATCTCGGGCGGCATGCGGCTGGCGTCGGCGACGGCGGGGGGCTCGGCCTGGCCGGTGAGCCGGTAGAGGTGCTGACGCTCGGCGTTGTCCAGCATGAGCGTACGGGCGACGGCGTCGATCACCTGGCCGCTGACGTTGATCGGCCGGCCCTGCTCCAGCCACGTGTACCAGGTGACGCCCACCCCGGCGAGCTGGGCGACCTCCTCGCGGCGCAGCCCCGGCGTACGCCTGCGGGGGCCCGGCGCGAGGTTCACCATCTCGGGGGTGATGCGCTCCCGGCGGGTCCGGAGGAACGCCGCCAGATCCGTACGTCTTGCCTCGGTCACGGTCACACCTCCACTATGGGGGCATCCGCGCACACTTATCCAGGTGCCGCCAATACCAGTATAAAGGGACTCTCGTTACTGGTATCGGATTCGCACAATAATGAAACACATGACCGAATCCGCCACTGTCACCACTCCTGTCCAGGTCACCCCACCGGACAGGGCCAAGGCCAGCGGTCTGCTCCTCGCAGTGATCCTCGTCGGGCAGTTCCTGGCCATCCTCAACGTCAACATCGTCAACGTGGCCACCCCGACCATCGAGGCGGACCTGCACTCCTCCGGCGCGGGGCTGCAGATGATCGTCGCCGGTTACACCATTGTCTATGCCGTCCTCTTGATCACCGGCGCCCGGATCGGCGACCTCTTCGGTTATCGCAACGCCTTCCTCGGCGGTCTGGCCGTGTTCACCGTCACCACGCTCGGCGCCGGCCTCGCGCCCTCGACGGGCTGGCTGATCGGCTTCCGCCTCGCCCAGGGCGCCGGCGCGGCCATGATGATGCCGCAGGTGCTGACCCTGATCCAGCGCAACTACCAGGGCGCGGCCCGCGGACGGGCGATCGGGCTCTGGTCACTGGTGATCAGCGGCGGCATCGTCGTGGGCCAGGCGCTCGGCGGCATCCTGCTCGGCTTCGGCGCCGGCTGGCGGGTGGTGTTCCTGGTGCTCGTGCCGGTCGGGGCGGTGCTGCTCGGCATCGGGTTCCGCGCCCTGCCCGCCGACGAGGGCGGCGGCAGGACCGGGCTCGACCCGTGGGGCCTGGTGACCCTGTCGGCGGCCGTGCTGCTGTTCGTGGTGCCGCTGGTGCTCGGACGTGACCTGGGCTGGCCCGTCTGGGGCTGGGTGTCGATGGGGCTCAGTGTCGTGATGTTCGTGGCGTTCGTCCGGGTCGAGCGCTGGGTGACCGGCCGGGGCGGGCGTCCGCTGGTGGACGCCAAGGTGCTGGCCGCGCCCGGCATGCGTCCCGGCCTGGCGATCCTGCTGTTCGGCCCGGCGACGTGGGGCGCGTTCCTGTTCACCTCGGCTTTGCACCTCCAGGGCGACCTGCACCTGTCCCCGCTCGGCTCGGGCATGATGCTGGTGCCGTGCGCGCTCGCCTTCGGCATCGTCGGCCTGCTGTGGCCGCGGCTGCCGGCTGGGCTGCAGCGCCCGCTCGTCCCGGTCGGCTACGTGGTGGCCGCGCCCGCCTACCTCGGCCTCGGCCTCGCCGCCGACGGCGGCGTCCTGTACGCCGTCATGAGCGCCCTCATCGGCGCCGGGCTCGGCGTGCAGGTGGCGGTGACCAACATGGCGACCGAGCAGGTGGATGGCGCGTACGCGGCGGACGCGAGCGGCGCGCTGCTCACCGTGATGCAGCTCGGCCAGGTCATCGGCGTCTCGACCGTGGGCACCCTGTTCATCTCGCTGAGCCAGGGCCACGGCACCGTCTCGGCCTCCCTCATGGCCGCCGTCGCGATGGCGGGCCTGGCCGTCCTGGCGGGCCTGAGCAGCCTCTTCCTGATCCGCCGCCGCTGACGTGCCAGCCGGCGGTGATCGACAGATCATCTGCTCGTCGGCCGCGCTCGTTCTGCCGCGCTGAACGCTGCGGCGGGCCGGTTTTGGAAGCCCTACGAGACGGAACAGGCCGACGAGCTCGTGCCGGGCCTCCTCGTGGGCGGCCCTGAAGGTTGTGTCGCCAACTCGTCAGGGCCGCTTGCTCACCCGGCGGCGGCCAGGGTCTGCAGGTCGAACTCGCCGTCACGCACCCCTGCGGTGAAGGCGGCCCATTCGGACGGCGTGAAGACGAGCACGGGGCCGTCCTCCACCTTGCTGTCCCGTAGGGCGACGTTGCCGTCTGCTGCTCGGCCCGTACGGCGAGTGGGCCGGCAAGGGCGACCTGTCGCTGCGCAAGCTGCTCGACCACCCGCACGGCCTGGACCTCGGCGCGCTGGAGCCCCGGCTGCCCGAGGTGCTGAAGACCGCCTCCGGCGTGATCGAGCTGGGCCCGCCGCAGCTCCTCGACGACGTCGAGCGCCTGCGCGGCGGGCTGGCGGCGGAGCCGCCGGACATCGTGCTGATCGGGCGGCGACACCTGCGCTCCAACAACAGCTGGCTGCACAATGTGGGCCCGCTGGTCGGCGGCACCAACACCTGCACGCTCCAGATCAACCCCGCCGACGTGGCCAGGCTGGGCCTGACCGGCCAGGCCGTGGTCACCTCGGCCACCGGAAGCCTCACGGTGACGCTGGAGCCCACCGACACGATCATGCCGGGCGTGGTGAGCCTGCCGCACGGCTGGGGGCACGCGGGCAGCACGCAGCAGGTGGCGGCCCAACACGCCGGTGTCAACACGAACGTGCTGACGGACGAATCCGCCCTGGATATCCCAAGTGGTAACGCAGTGTTCAACGGAGTTCCGGTCACGATTTCACCAACCGGGGTGATCACCGCACATTAGGGTGTCGCGCGTGACTATCGCGCCAGAAGAGGACCGCCTGTACGCCCAGATCGCGTTCGCCGTCGAGATCGACAAGTTGAAGCGGATCATCCGCCGCAACCATCTGATCGACGGGTCGCGGCGGGAGAACTCCGCCGAGCACTCCTGGTACGTGGGCACGCTGGCGATGGTCCTCGGCGAGCACGCCCCGCCCGGAACGGACCTGCAGCGGGTGGTGGCGATGTTACTCGTGCACGACCTGGTCGAGATCGACGCCGGCGACACCTTCGTCTACGACCATGTGGCGGTCGCCGCCCAGGCCGCCGCCGAGACCGCCGCGGCCGACCGCATCTTCGGCCTGCTCCCCGCGGAGCAGGGCGCCCGGCTGCGGGAGCTCTGGGACGAGTTCGAGGCCAGGCAGACGCCCGAGGCCAGGTTCGCCAAGGCGCTCGACCGGTTCGCGCCGATCCTGGCCAACCACCACACCGAGGGCGGCACGTGGCCGCTGTTCAAGGTGACGGCCGGCGAGGTCAGGGAGAAGGTGCGGATCATCCAGGAGGGATCGGCCTCTCTCGGCGCGTACGCGCTGGAGCTGGTAGAACTCTCCGTGGCCAGGGGACACCTCTCCGAGTGATCCCGTCAAGGCCGGGGTAGGGGACTTGTCGTGAAAGAGACAGTGCGAGCGAGACGTCGGCAATTGCGGGGTTTCGTCGGTCCGGTTGACCTCGCCGATCGACTTGAGAAGTCGAAGGCGATGGACAAACCGATCCGGGGGCTGGCCAAGGTCGTCCGCGAGCGCCTGCGTCAGGGCACTCTGCGCGACCTGCTGCACGGCGTGCCCACGGGGAAACCACTGCACCCGCCGCTGGCCACGGTCACGCTCGGCTGCTGGCTGTCGGCCGCCGTGCTCGACCTGGCCCACGCCGACCCCAGGGCGAGCAGGCTGCTCCTGGCCACGGGCATCGCCAACGCGCTGCCCACGGCGGCGGCCGGGCTGACCGACTGGTCCTCGCTCCACCGCGAGCAGCAGCGCGTGGGCTTCGTGCACATGGCCGCCAACATGACCGCCCTGGGCCTGATGTCGGCCTCGCTGGTGGCCCGGCTGCGCGGCGCCGAGCGGGCCGGGCGCGTGTTGTCCTACGTCGGGCTCGGGCTGGGCGGGCTGGGCGGCTACCTCGGCGGCCACATGGCCTACCGGCAGGCCGCGGGGGCCAACCACGCGCCGCAGGTCGCCCATCTCGTACCGCTGGGCTGGCACGACCTGTGCCCGCTCAAGGACCTGCCCGACGGCAGGCCGGTCGCGCGCCGGCTCGGCTACATCCAGCTCTTCGTGCTGCGCCAGGGCGACGGGGTGACCGTGCTGGCCGACCGCTGCCCGCACCTGGCCGGCCCGCTGCACCAGGGCCGGCTGGTCATGGAGGACGGCGAGGCGTGCGTGGTCTGCCCGTGGCACAGCAGCACGTTCCGGCTGGCCGACGGCTCGGTCAAGCACGGTCCCGCGACCGCGCCCGCGCCCATGTTCGAGACCCGCGTCCGCCGCGACGGCACGATCCAGGTACGGCCGGGATTGACCTGAACTTAACTTGAGGTCCTACCGTCGGGGCCATGAGCAAAATTCTGGTGACCGGCGCGACCGGCAATGTGGGCAAACATGTGGTCTCCCAGCTCGCGGAGGCGGGCCTGGACGTGCGGGCCCTGGTCAGGAACCCCGACAAGGCCCGGCTCCCCGAGGGC
Source organism: Nonomuraea sp. NPDC004702 (assembly GCF_053601695.1). Classification (NCBI taxonomy): domain Bacteria; kingdom Bacillati; phylum Actinomycetota; class Actinomycetes; order Streptosporangiales; family Streptosporangiaceae; genus Nonomuraea; species Nonomuraea sp. NPDC004702. The sequence goes on along the minus strand of NZ_JBSGCE010000008.1, from coordinate 157,444 downwards.
GTGGAGGCCGTGCGCGGCGACCTGACCGTGCCCGAGACCCTTGAACCGGCGCTGCGGGACGTCGAGAGCGTCTTCCTGCTGTGGCCCGGCTACTCCGAGGCGGCGACCGCGGGCGCGGTGACGGCCCTCGCCAGGCACGCCCGCCGCGTGGTCTACCTGTCCGCCGACGTCGAGGACCTGGCCGACGGCGAGGAGCCGACGCTGTTCCACCAGAGTGTCGAGCGGCTGATCCGGCATTCCGGCCTCGCCTGGACGTTCCTGCGGCCCGGCGGCTTCGCCGCCAACACGCTGGGCTGGGCCGCCCAGATCCGGCAGGGCGTCGTGCGCTGGCCGTTCGGGCAGGCGGTCAGGGCGCTGATCCACGAGAAGGACATCGCCGCGGTGGCCGCGCACGTGCTCACCTCGGCCGGCCACACGGGCGGCAAGTACGTGCTCTCCGGCCCCGAACAGCTCACCCAGGCCGAGCAGGTGCGGATCATCGGCGAGGCGGCCGGGCACGAGGTGCGCTGGGAGGAGCAGCCGCTGGACGAGGCCCGCGAGCACCTGACGGCCGCCTGGGGCGATCCCGGGTTCGTGGAGGCCGCGCTGAAGGGCTGGGGGGCGGCGGTGCACAACCCCGAGCGGGTGACCGACACGGTGGAGCGGCTGCTCGGCCGGCCCGCGCTGACCTTCCGTCAGTGGGCCGAGGACCACGTGGCGGACTTCCGCTAGTCGTCGCCTGCGGCTTCGTCGGCCGGATGCTCCACGAGGGCGAGGATCCGGCTGGACATGAAGCGGGCCGTGCGCACCGGCGTGCCGCTCCGGGTGACCTCGCTCACCTCCACCAGCCCGCGCCGGTTGGCCACCTCGACGCGCCGGCCCGCGCGGGTGGCCGTGACCTCGTAGGTTCGCGGGGAGCCGCCCGCGTCGATGACGATCTCCACCCGATCACCCTTCATGTACTGATTTATACCCACTTAGGCCGGTATTTATCCGTACATGTGTTTGAGTTATTCTTCGGGGTTCTTCGGCGCGGGCGGGGTGAACAGCCCGCCCAGCCCTTCCAGCACCTTGCCCATCTCCGAGGGCACGATCCAGACCTTGTTGGCGTCGCCCTTGGCGATCTCGGGCAGGGTCTGGAGGTACTGGTAGGCCAGCAGTCGCTGGTCGGGCTTCCCGTCGTGGATGGCCTTGAAGACCATGCCGATCGCGTCCGCCTGGCCCTTGGCGCGCATGGCCTGGGCCTCGGCGTCCGCCTGCGCCCGCAGCACGGCCGCCTCCGCCTCGCCCCTGGCGCGCAACACGGCGGCCTGCTTGTCGCCCTCGGCGGCCAAGATCGCCGCCTGGCGCTGCCCCTCGGCGGCCAGCACGGCGGCGCGCTTGTCCCGGTCGGCGCGCATCTGCTTCTCCATCGAGTCCTGGATGGAGACGGGCGGGTCGATGGCCTTCAGCTCCACCCGGTTGACCCGGATGCCCCACTTGCCGGTGGCCTCGTCGAGGCTGCCGCGCAGCTCGGTGTTGATCTCCTCGCGCGAGGTCAGCGTGCGTTCCAGGTCCATGCCGCCGACCACGTTGCGCAGCGTGGTGACGGTGAGCTGCTCGACGCCGATCAGGAAGTTCGCGATCTCGTACGTGGCGGCCTTGGGGTTGGTGACCTGGAAGTAGATCACCGTGTCGATCGACACCACCAGGTTGTCGGACGTGATCACCGGCTGCGGCGGGAACGAGACCACCTGTTCCCGCAGGTCGATCAGGCCCTTGATGCGGTCGACGAACGGGACCACCATGTTGAGCCCGGGCGTCAGCGTGCGGTGGTAGCGGCCCAGCCGTTCGATGACGGCGGCCGTGGCCTGCGGGATGATGCGGATGCTGCGGGCCACCACGAAGCCCATCGCCGCGACCACGACGAGGGCGACGACGAGCTGCTCGGTCGACATGGCGAAGCTCCGGAGTCGAGGGGACCGACTCGGTGCATGATATTTCGTTTCACCTTTAGGCGACCGATATCCGCATAAATGGTGATCCAGTGAGGTCAGTGTGCCCGGGCGTACCAGCGGCCCTCGGCGCTCCGGTCGAGCGTCAGCGGCACCCCGAACGTACGGGACAGGTTGTCGGCCGTCATCACGTGGTCGAGCGGCCCCTCCGCCACCACGGACCCGTGCCGCAGCAGCAGGCCGTGCGTGAACCCGCTCGGCACCTCCTCGACGTGATGCGTCACCAGCACCAGCGTCGGCGAGCGGTAGTCGCCGGCCAGCGCCGACAGCCGGCGCACCAGGTCTTCCCGGCCGCCCAGGTCGAGGCCGGCGGCCGGCTCGTCGAGCAGGAGGATCTCGGGGTCGGGCATGAGCGCGCGGGCGATCTGCACCCGCTTGCGCTCGCCCTCCGACAGGGTGCCGAACCGCCGCCTGATCAGGTGGGCCGCGCCCATCATGTCGATCAGCTCGACGGCCCTGGTCACGTCGTTGGAGTCGTACTCCTCCGTCCAGCGGCCCATGATGGCGTACGAGGCGGTCAGGACGAGGTCGATGACCTTCTCCTCCGGCGGGATGCGCTCGGCCAGCGCGGCGCTCGCCAGCCCGATGCGCGGCCGCAGGTCGAACACGTCGGTCTGCCCCAGCCGCTCCCCCAGCACCTCGACCACGCCCTCGGTCGGATAGAGCAACGTCGCGGCGACCTGCAACAACGTGGTCTTGCCCGCGCCGTTGGGACCGATGACGACCCAGCGCTCGTCCTCGTTGACCGTCCAGTCGATGCCGCGCAGCAGGGCCGCTCCGTCGCGCCTGACGGCGACGTCCTGGAGCCGCAGCACCTGACCACCCATCCCCGTTCCCTCCCTTGGAGTCACCCTGGGGACAAACCTATTGCAGGGCGAGCGCTTATCGTGGATCGGTGCACCCTGAATCACCTGTCTGTCCCTCGCTCGTCGCCTGGGGCAACGCGTGGCTCTCCGGTCACGTCGGCCTCGACGAGGCGGCTGACCACGTGGAAGCCGTCGCGGGGCCTGTCGTCGCCGGTGACGTGCCGCTGCGTAAATACCTCGCAAACCTGCGGTCCGACGGCCTGCACGAGTTCCGGCTCGCCCTTCCCGCGCCCGGCGACCCGCTCGGGCTGTCCGGGCCGGCGACGTTCAACTCCTCCGCCGTCGACGCCGGGCAGGCCGCGGTCGCCGTGCTGCGCGACCGGCGGCTCGGCCTGGTGCCCGTCCCCGACCGGCGCGGCTCCTCGTACGTGGGGACCCGCCTGGAGGTGCACGACGCCGGGCCCGTACGCCAGGACCTGCCCTCGCTGGCCGAGGCCGAGCACGAGCTGTCGTCGGCCATGCGCGCCGCCACCGAGGCGCTGACCGGCGTCGAAGGCCCGGCCCAGGCCCGGCCCGACCAGCCCCGGCGCGGCGGCGAGCTGGCCCCCGGCTACCCGGCCCGCGCCCACCGCGTCTCCACGCTGGCCACCCGGCTGGCCGCCGTCCTCGTCCTGGCCGACGACCGCGGGCTCACCTCGACGCAGGTCGCGGCCAGGGCCACGGCCCTGCGGGAGCTAGACCGGGCCGTCCGCCGCGCCCTGGTCGCCGCTCATCACGCCATCTTCGAGCCGGTACGCCACTCGTAGGCGGCTCAGGACCCGGCCTCCTCCTTCGGCCTCCAGACGCGGATGACCTTGTCCTTGCCGGCCGACACGACGACCGGGCCGCCGTCCGAGGGGACGATCCCGACCGCGTACACGCCGCGCTTGTGGGCCTTGACCGGTTTGCCCAGAGGCTTGTGCGTGTCGGGGTCCCAGAGCCGGATGGTCCCGTCGGTCGAGCCGGACAGCAGGACCGTGCGGCCGCCCAGCGTGCCGAAGGACAAGGAGTAGATGATCTTCTTGTGACCCGGCAGGGGCGAGCCGATGGTCTTGCCGGTCTTCGGGTCCCAGATCCGGATCTTCCGGTCCTTGCCGCCGGACGCGACCACCGTCCGGTCTCCGAGCCTGCCGGTGGTCACCGCGTACACGCCCTTCGTATGACCCTTGTACGCCTTTCCGTACGGCTTGTGGCGGGCCACGTCCCACAGGCGCAGGGTCGCGTCCTCGCCGGCCGAGACGACGATCGCGCGGTCTCCGAGGTGGGTGGCGTTGAGCCAGTTCACGGAGGTGCGGTGGGCCTTGACGGCCCTGCCGGTGGCCTTGCGCCTCTTCAGGTCCCAGAAGCGCAGCCAGCCGTTGGCGTCCCCGGTCACGGCGATCCACTTGCCGCCCGCCTTGGTCAGCGCGACCGAGTAGACGGCGTCACCGTGCCAGCCGAGGACCTTGCCCTTGTGCGTCTTGAGGTTCCACAGGCGGACGCTGCCGTCGTAGCCCCCGGACACCGCCATGGGCGTCTTGCCCATCATGACGGCGGCCACGGCGTACACCTCCTCGCTGTGGCCCCTCATGGTGGCCAGCGGCTTGTGCCTGCCCAGGTCCCACAGGCGGACCCGGCCGTCCTGGCCGCCGGACACCAGCCAGGTCCTGCCGTCGCCCAGGGACAGGGCGGAGATCGTCTGGACGCCCTTGGTGTGGCCCTTGAGCGACTTGCCGTCCTGCTTGCCGATGGCGGCGACGGCCTGCGGCGGGACCGTCTGTGTGGGCATGGGGGTGACGGTGGGGCTCGGGACCGGCGTGGACGGCGGGGTGGCGGTGCCGGGCAACGTGGACGGCGGGGTGGCGGTGGCGGGCAGCGTCGCCGTGGGCTGGACAGTGGGCAGACCGGGGCTCGGGGCCAGCAACGTGGTGGCCTCGGCCGCCGCGCCCGGGCTCGGCGGGTTTTCCGGGCCGAACATCCTCGGCCCCAGGAACAGCACGCCGCCGGCCAGCGCGAGCGCCACGGCGAGCGCGCTGGACACCATGATCGCGCGCCTGCGCCTGGCCCTGACCTCACCGGGCGGTACGACGGCGGGGGCGTGCCTGAAGAACGCGTCGTTGCCGCTCCCGGCCGGCGCCTGCCGCGGGCCCATGGGGTACGGCGGCGGCAGCCGCGGCGGCTGCCCGTAGGGTCCGGCAGGCGCCTGCCGGACGTATCGCGTGACCCCCTCCTGCCCACCGCCCGCCCCAGCCCCTCCGAACGGCGCCACGGGACCAGCCGCCCCTCCCCCGGCCCCACCCGCCCCAGGCCCACCGGACGGCACCCCGGGACCAGCAGGCCCTCCCCCGGCCCCACCCGCCCCAGGCCCACCGAACGGCGCCTTTGGACCGGCCGGCCCTCGCCCGGCCCCACCCGCCGCGGGCCCGCCTTGGACGGCCGGGCGGGCGGCGGGCGGCGGCGGGGTGTAGGACGCCCCGGACGGATTGGCCCATCCGGTCGGCGCGGGCGCCTCCTGCGGCCCCCGAGCCCCTACGGGCCCCGGATCCCTCACCCCGCCGGCGGGCGCGGGCCCCGACGGCCCGGCGCCCGAGGGCCGGGAACCCGAAGCGAAAGGACCCGAAGGCGGCGGGACCGAAGGGCCGGGGCCGTCGGCGGCGGGGTGGGGGTGGTCGGCGGCGAGATGGAGGCCGTCGGCGGCGGGTTGGGGGTGGTCGGCGGCGAGCTGGGAGCCGGTGTTGAGGGCGACCTCGGCGTCCCGTTGGGCCGCCGCCCCCTGGTTCTCCAGCAGGGCGAACAGCGCGTCCGCCGCCGTGGGCCGGTCCTCGGCGCGCTTGCTCAGGCACGCCTGCACCAACGGCCGCAGCTCGCCGGGCAGCGCCGACAGATCCGGCTCCTCGTTCATCACCCGGTAGATGACCGCGGGCAGGCTGTCCTGGCCGAACGCGGGCCGCCCGGTGGCGGCGTACAGCATGGTGAGCGCCCAGCTGAACATGTCGCCGGCGGGCCCCACCCGCTCGCCCGAGATCTGCTCGGGCGACATGTACGCCGGCGTCCCGACCACCCCGCTGCTGATCGTCATCGCCGAGTCCAGCGCCCTGGCGATGCCGAAGTCGATCACGCGCGGCCCGTCGGGCCCCAGCAGCACGTTGCTCGGCTTGAAGTCCCTGTGGACGATCCCGGCCCGGTGGATGGCGGCCAGCGCGGTGACGGTGCCGACGGCCAGCCGGTACAGCGCCCCGCCCTGGCGCGGCCCCTCCCGCTGCACCACGACCTGGAGCGACACCCCGTCGACCAGCTCGCTCACGATGTACGGCTGCTCGCCGTCCAGGTTGGCCCCCAGCACCTGCGCGGTGCAGAACTGGGCGACCCGGCGCGCGGCGGCGACCTCGCGCAGGAACCGCTCCCCGTCGAGTCCGGGCCGGTCGAGCAGCGTGTTCAACAGCTTGATCGCGACAAGCCGCCCGTCGGGCCCCGCCGCCTTGAAGACGACCCCCTGGGCCCCCTTGCCGAGGCGCTCCAGCAGCCGGTAGGCGCCCAGAGATCGCGGATCGCCGGGCTGTAATGGGTGCGTCTCCGGCACCTGGTCCTCCCCTTGCGCTGAGACCCCCGATCGAAGCGTGATGAACCATGCGAAAAGCCCGCAAGCCATCCCAAGTCACGAAAGATCATCGCTCTTTGCGAAAAATTTGCCCTACGTAATAATCACGGAGAAGATCGGGGATTTCCAGCACCGTACGGGGAGCCGTCACATGCGCAAGAGCTTCAGCCTGTTCTTAGTCAGCGGCCTGGCCGCCGTGCCGTTGGTGGCCCCGGCCCAGGCAGAGGCCATGACCACCACGACCGCGACCACCGCGACGACGCGGGCCGTCGCCGCCAGGGCCAAGCCGTTCTCGAACTTCAAGATCTCCGTTAAGTACAACAACCGCACCAGAAGCGGCGGAAAGATAACTTACTACCTCAAAGCGAAGAATCTGGGGCCGTACTACGCCGACTATTACTGGATCGGCGGACAGGTGCCCAAGGGCGTGGTGCCCACGCTGCGCTGGGGGGCGTCGAAGGGCACGAAGTGCACCTGGGAGGGCCGCTGGTTCTGGTGCTGGGGCAAATTCGTCCTGCCGAAGGGCAAGACGGACTGGCTGAACTTCCAGGTCACCCTGAAGAAGGGCACCAGGGGCGTGGCCGTCGCCAAGCTCGGCGTCATCGCGTACGACGTCGACCAGGGCATGGAGAACATCGACAAGGAAGAGCTCAAGCGCCTCGGCATCAAGGGCTACTCCTGGCTCAGGACGGCCAAGACCAAGATCGTGGTGCCGCCGCGCAAGCCCACCAAGCGCTGGACGCCGCCGCCGCCCGTCAAGGAGTACAACCCGCCGGCCAGCCACGAGGAGTCCAACCAGAAGAAGGACACCTGACCGGCTGATCAGGCCAGGCCGTGCCGCACGGCGTACAGCGCGGCCTGGGTCCGGTCCTGGACGCCCAGCTTCATCAGCACGTTCGACACGTGGGTCTTGACCGTCTTCTCCGCGACGGCGAGGCTGCGCGCGATCTCCCTGTTGGACCGCCCGGCCGCGATCAGGGCGAGCACCTCGCGCTCGCGCTCGGTCAGCGGCGCCGGCCCCGGCACGGCGGCCACGGGCGCCGGGGCGGACAACATCGCCTCGGCCGCCTCCGGCGCGAGCAGCACCTGACCGTTGTGCACCGCCCGCACGGCCTGGACCAGCGCGGACGGATCGACGTCCTTGTAGAGGAAGCCCGCGGCCCCCGCCCGCATCGCCGGGCCGACGTCGGACCGGTCGCTCACGGACGTCAGCACCACCACCCGCGTGGCCGAGCCGGCCAGCCGCTCCAGCGCGCCTAGCCCGTCGAGCACCGGCATCTTCAGGTCGAGCAGCAGCACGTCGGGCGTCAGCTCGCCGACCAGCTCGACGGCCTGCGCGCCGTCGGCCGCCTCGCCGACGACGGTGATGTCGTCCTGCAGGTCGAGGAACGTCCGCAGCCCCTGCCGGACCACCGGATGATCGTCGGCGATCAGCACCCGGATCACACGCCCACCTCCACGCGTACGGTGGTCCCCTGGCCGGGGGCCGAGGAGACCGTCATCGCCCCGCCGACCGACTCCGCCCGGTCGCGCATCGACACCAGGCCGAGGCCGTGCGACTCCCCCTGCTCGAAGCCGTCGCCGTCGTCGTGGACGGTCAGCGCCAGCGTCCCCCCGTCGAGGACCAGGCGGACGGACACCCGCGAGGCCCCGGAGTGCCTGAGCGCGTTGTGCAGCGCCTCCTGGGCCACCCGCAGCACGGCCACCTCCACCGCCGAGTCGAGCGGCGGCAGCTCGTCGCACTCGAAGGTGACCAGCGAGGGGTGGAGCCGGTCGAGCATGCGCACGTGCTTGCGCAACGTCTCGGCGAGCCCGTGGCGGTCGAGCTCGGCCGGGCGCAGCTCGACGATCACCGCGCGCAGCTCCGACAGCGCCTCCCCGGCCAGCCGCTGGACGCGTTCGAGCTCGGCGTGCGCCTTCTCGGGGGCCTTGTCCAGCATGGTGGCGGCGGCCTGGGCGGTCAGGCGGAGCGAGAACAGCTTCTGGGTGACCGCGTCGTGCAGCTCGCGGGCCACCCGGTTGCGCTCCTCCAGCATGGCCAGCTCGCGCCCGCGCTCGTAGAGCCTGGCGTTGGTGAGCGCGATGGCGGCGTGCGCGGCGAACAGCGTCAGCAGCTCCTGGTCCTCCTGCGTGAACCCGCCGGGGGTGCGCTTGTTGGCCAGGAAGATGATGCCGATCACCTGGTCGGCGTCGCGGATGGGCACGCCGAGGAAGTCCTTCATCACCGGGTGCGCCTTCGGCCACCACTCGAACCGCGGGTCCTCCCGCAGGTCGGGCAGCCGGGCCGGGGTGCCTTCGCGGAGCATCGCGCCGAGCATGCCGTGCTGCCTGGGCAGCGGGCCGATGGCCGCCCACTGCTTGTCGGTGAGGCCCTCGGCGACGAACTCGGCGAACGAGCCGTCGTCGTCGGGCACGCCGAGCGCGGCGTAGCGGGCGTCGAGGAGGCGCTGCGCCGACCGTACGATGACCTGGAGCACCTCGCGGACCGACAGATGGCGGGTGACCGCGAGCACGGCGGAACTCACCGCCTGCAGGATCTCGTCCCGGTCCGATGAGCTCACGGACCCACTCTAGGGTCCCGCTCCAGGGGCGGAGTCCTAGGACGTCCTAGGACGATGTGCCCAGGCGGGAGCGGGCCCTGCGCCCGATGCCGGCGCGGCGCGCCGATCCTAGCGTCGATGTCATGACGAACACCGCTCTCATCACCGGCGCCTCCCGCGGCCTCGGCCTCGCCCTGGCGAGGTCGCTGTCGGAGGCGGGCTGGAACCTCGTGCTCACCGCCCGCGGCGCCGACGAGCTGCGCCGGATCGCCGACGAGCTGGGCGCCACCGCGATCCCCGGCGACGTGACCGACCCCGAGCACATCGCGCGGCTGGGACGGGCCGTGCCCGAGCTGGACCTCCTGGTCAACAACGCCAGTGACCTCGGGGTGACCCCGCTGCCGCCGCTGGCGGGCTACCCGCTGGAGGCGTTCCGGGTCCTGCTGGAGACGAACGTGACCGCGCCGCTCGCGCTCATCCAGGCCACGCTGCCCGCCCTGCGCGCGGCCGGCGGAGCCGTGGTCAACATCACCTCCGACGCCGCCACCGGCGCCTACGCGGGCTGGGGCGGCTACGGCGCGACCAAGGCCGCCCTGGAGCAGCTGTCGAACGTGCTGGCCGCCGAGGAGCCCGGCCTGCGGGTCTGGTGGGCCGATCCCGGCGAGATGAACACCCGCATGCTCGCCGACGCCGTCGGGGCCGAGGAGGCGTCGTCGGCCACCGACCCCGCCAAGGTGGCCGCGGCGCTGCGCGACCTGGTCACGTCCCGGCCGGCCGGCGGGAAGGTGAGCCTGCAATGACGGCGCTGCTGGACTTCGCGCTGCCCGACGACCTGTCGGCCCACGAGCCGCCCGAGGCGCGCGGGCTGGCCAGGGACGCGGTGCGCCTGATGGTCTCGCGCGGCGAGGCCGACCCCGCCCACCACCGGTTCGGCGACCTGCCCGGACTGCTCGACCCCGGCGACCTGATCGTGGTCAACAACTCGGCGACGCTGCCCGCGGCGGTCCGGCTCGACCGGCTCGCGGTGCACTTCTCCACCGCCCGCGAGGACGGCACCTGGCTGGTCGAGCTGCGCCGCAGGACGGCCAAGGCGTCCGAGCCGTACGGGGGCGGCGAGCCGGGCGAGTGGCTGCCGCTGCCCGGCCGGGCCACGCTGCGGCTGATCGAACGGGAGACGCCGCGGCTGTGGCGGGCGCGGCTGGACCGGGACGTGCTGCCGTACCTGCGCGAGCACGGCCGTCCGATCCGCTACTCGTACGTGCCGGCCGACTGGCCCATCGACGCCTACCAGACGGTGTTCGCCACCGTGCCGGGCAGCGCGGAGATGCCGAGCGCGGCCCGGCCGTTCACCTCCGAGCTGGTCACCGCGCTGGTCTCGCGGGGCGTGACGATCGCGCCCGTCACGCTGCACACCGGCGTGGCCTCGCCGGAGAAGGACGAGCGGCCCTACGCCGAGCGGTACGAGGTGCCCGCCGCCACCGCCCGGCTGGTCAACCTGACCCGGCGGAACGGCGGCCGGGTGATCGCCGCGGGGACGACCGTCGTGCGCGCCCTGGAGACCGCCGTGGGCCCGGACGGCCTGGTCGGCGCGGCCTCCGGCTGGACCGGCCACGTCGTCACCCCGGCCACCGGGGTACGGGCGGTCAACGGGCTCATCACCGGCCTGCACGAACCTCGCTCCAGCCACCTGCTCATGCTGACGGCGATCGCCGGCGAGAGGGCGCTGGCCCGCGCGTACGAAGAGGCGCTGCGGAAGGGATATCTGTGGCACGAGTTCGGCGACACGCACCTGATTCTGGATAAATAAGCTTTACACACATTTTGCCCTCGTGATAGGAACAGCCGACATTTACGGGGGCTTGTTCAAGCGCGTCCCCGTGCCACTTCCTCTCCGGAGACGTTAATGCGCAACTCCCTCACTAAGGTCGCCTCGCTGGCTTTGCTGGCCGGTGCGCTGATTGTCCCGGCGGTGCCCGCGTCCGCCACGACGACCACCGCCGCCCACACCGCCACGGCCGCCAAGGCCGCCGACGCCCCCTTCGCGGTCTTCGACATCAAGTTGAAGGCGTCCAAGACGGCCAAGGCCGGCGGCCAGATCAAGTACAGCCTCCAGGCGACCAACACCGGCCCGTACTCGGCCGACGCCTGGTTCGTCGGCGGCCAGTTCCCGAAGGGCGTGGACCTCCGGAAGATCCGCTACAGCGCTCCCAAGGGCACCATCTGCGCCCTCGACGGCCGCGCCCTGTACTGCAGCGTTCCCTACGTCCTGGAGAAGGACGACTGGGTCCGCCTCGAGTTCTACGCCAAGCTGAAGAAGAGCGCCGTGGGCACGCAGAAGGCGACCCTCGGCGTGGTCACCTACGACGTCCAGCAGGGCATGTGGGACCAGGAGAAGGGCACGTGGTCCCTGGCCCAGGAAGAGCTCGAGCGCCTCGGCATTCCTGAGCACGGCTACGCCAAGACCGCCAAGACGAAGATCGTCCGCTAGTCCCGCGGCCGCTGCGCCCGTGTCCGAATGGCGAGCCTGCTGCGCGGGCACCGGACCGGGCGCAGTACCGTGGCTGGATGTGGACCAGCGCACCCTCCTGATCACCCTGACCGGCCCCGACCGGCCCGGTGTCACCTCCAGGCTCTTCTCCGTGCTGTCCGGGTTCCCGGTGACGGTCGCGGACATCGAACAGGTCGTCATCCGCGGCAGACTCACGCTCGGCGTGCTCGTCGCGTACGCCGGCGGCCCGTCCACCGGCACGGGCACCACCCTCGGCGCGATGTGGACCGCCGTCGAACGGGTGGCCGAAGACCTCGGGATGGAGGTCGAGCTCTCCACCGGCTCCCAGGCCAAGGAACAGCGCCGCCGCGGCCGCCTGTCGGTCAGCGTGCTGGGCGCCACCCTCCAGCCCGCCGCCATCGCGGGCATCGCCGGCCGCATCGCCGCCGCCGGCGCCAACATCGACCGCATCGAACGCCTCGCCCAGTGGCCCGTCACCTGCATCGAGCTGTCGGTCTCCGGCGCCAACCCGACCGCCCTGCGCGTCGAGCTGGCCGCCGAGGCCGCCGCGCAGGAGGTCGACGTCGCCGTCCAGCGCACCGGCCTGTCGCGCCGGGCCAAGCGGCTCATCGTCATGGACGTCGACTCCACCCTCATCCAGGGCGAGGTCATCGAGCTGCTGGCCGCGCACGCCGGCTGCCTCGACGAGGTCGCCCGGGTCACCGAGCAGGCCATGCGCGGCGAGCTCGATTTCGCCGAGTCGCTGCGCCGCCGGGTCGCGCTGCTCGAAGGGCTGCCGGCCGAGGTGTTCGAGCAGGTGCGCCAGGAGGTCGTGCTCACCCCCGGCGCCCGCACCCTCGTCCGTACGCTCAAGCGCCTCGACTACCGCTTCGCCATCGTCAGCGGCGGCTTCACCCAGATCACCGACGCCCTGGTCGAGGAGCTGGGCATCGACTACTCGGCGGCGAACGTCCTGGAGGTCATCGACGGCAAGCTCACCGGGCGGGTCGTCGGCGAGATCGTCGACCGGCCGGGCAAGGCCCGCGCGCTGGAGCGGTTCGCCAGGGAGGCCAGGCTGCCCATCTCCCAGACGGTGGCCATCGGCGACGGCGCCAACGACCTCGACATGATCGCCGCGGCCGGGCTGGGCATCGCCTTCAACGCCAAGCCCGTCGTCCGGCAGGCGGCCGACACCGCGGTCAACACGCCCTACCTCGACTCGATCCTCTACCTCCTGGGCATCTCCAGGGACGAGGTCGAGGCCGCCGACGCCGAGGACGGCGTGCTCACGTCCTGAACCGGGCGGTGACCTCGGCGGCCAGGTCGAGCGCGTCCTTGCAGAGCGACCTGAGCGCCGGGTGGGCGGTCACCGCGTGCCGCAGCCGCCTGCGCACGGCCGTGCCCTCGCCCGCCGCCGCCTCCTCCATCAGCGAGCTGACCTCCCGCGCCACCTCGTCGAGCTGCGACTCGAACGCGTCGGCGGCGGGCGGCGGCTCGCGCTCCCGTACGGCCTGCCCCACGGCGTCCAGGCGGTCGGCCACCGCGTCGAGCACGCCGGCGGTGGCGTCCGAGCCGGGCTCGGCCCCGCGCAGCACGGCGCCGAGCAGGATCGCGTCGTCCCTGAGCTTCCTGGCCAGCGTCAGCGCGGCCCGCAGCTCGGCCGGCGCGCTGCCGCCCGGCTCCTTGTCCAGCTTGTCCAGCGACTCGCGCAGCCGGTCGGCCGCCGTCCCGGCCGCCTCCGTACGGTCGGGCAGCCGGTCCAGGTCGCCTTCGGCCAGCGCGCGGACGAGGCAGGCGTGCTCGCGCAGCAGCTCGGCGGCCAGGCCGCGCAACCGTCCCGCCTGGCCGCGCGGCCACAGCAGCCGGGCCGCCGCCAGCGCCAGCACGCCGCCGCCCGCGGTGAGCGCCAGCCTGATCGCCGCCGCCTCCCAGTCGAGCCGGGTCGAGAAGTCGGTGAGCATCATGGCCAGCGGCGTCGCGAAGATCGACCAGTAGCCGTAGCTGACCTCGCGCAGGGCGAACCCGAGCGTGCCGAACACCAGCACCGTCCCCACGATCGTGTACGGCCCCGGCACCGCCGCCAGGATCAGCGCCGCCGCCGCGGCCCCCGCCACGGTGCCGGCCACCCGCAGCACCACCCGCTCGACGGTGTCCCCGTAGGTGGGCCGCACCGCCAGCAGCACGGTGAACACGAACCATTTGCCGTACTGCTCGTGCACCCCCAGCATCAGCGCCATCGCCACGGCGGCGGTGAGCCCCAGCCGCCCGGCGTGCCCGGGCCCCGAACCGCCCGGCGGCGGCTTCCACGGCAACCGCGCGAACAGCCGGCGCCCCGCCGCAGGCTTCCCAGGCAGCAGCCCGCGCCCCGCCGCAGGCTCTTCCGGCAATCCCGCCGGCAGCCCGCGCCCCGCCGCAGGCTTTCCCCGCAACCCCGCCGGCAGCCCGCGGCCCGCCGCAGGCTTTCCCGGCAACCCGGGCAGCAGCCCGCGGCCGGCCGGGGGCACGTGCCGGGCGGCCAGGAGGCCGACCGTGCGCACCGCCACCGCGATCCGGTCCAGGCAGCGCCGGGCCTGCCCGAGCACCGCGGCGCTGCGCAGCGCCGCCGGGTCGGCGCCCGGCTCGCGCGCGCCCAGGCGCTCGGCGTAGTCGGCGGTGACGGCCAGCGCCTCCACCACTCCGGCCCGCCGCCCGTCCGCGGCCTCCCGCAGGTCCGCGGCCAGCGTCGTGGCCACGTCGTCGATCCCGTCCTGCTCGTCCGGGGCGGCCGCGCGCAGGGCGCGCAGCGCCACCGTCTCGTGGAAGATCCGGACCAGCGCCTCGACGTACGCGTCGGCGGACCGTCCGGCCGCGTCCATGCTCTCGAACGACGCCGACGCCGTGGCCGCCGTCCCCAGGGCCTTGGACGCGCGTTCCCTTCGGTCGTCCCAGTCGCCGCCGGCGAGCCCGTCGAGCAGCCCGGCCACGCCGCGGACGGCCTCCCCCAGCGCCGTCGCCAACGGGTCGAACCGGCGCAACGGCCACAGGGCCAGGGCGAGCACGGCGTACAGGAGGCCGCCGAGCACCATCAGCTCGGGCGGCCCGAACCCCGCGGGCACCGCCAGGTAGAACCCGGTGACCAGGGCGAACGCGGGCGGCGTCCCGACCGTGCGCCACCGGCCGCCCGCCGCGGCGACCGCTCCGAGCGCCAGCACCGCCCACCAGGGCCGGTCCGCCAGGTACAGGCCCAGCCAGCACCCGCCGGCGATCAGCACGATCTTGACGGCCATGGACCGCGCCCGCGCCGCGTACGGCTGCCCGTACATGTCCCCGAACGCCGTCAGATACGCCCCCAGGGCCAGGAACGCCCCCGACTGCGGCCGGCCCGCCAGCACCCCGGCCAGCAGCGGCCCGGCCACCGCGAGCCCGCACAGCAGCCCGTACCCCCAGGGCGGGCGCGCGGGCAGCGAGAAGCCGTCACGCAGCGCTCTGGCGGCCCCCCGCATAGGCGTCGTCCCCGGTCAGTGCTCCTTGGGATCCCAGTGCGTGACCAGGCGTCCCTCCCCCGGCCACAGGTCTACCCACGCCGCCTCCACCTGGATCACCGCGAACGCCCCCGGCCGGAAGCCGTAGTCGCCGCCGCCCAGTTGCAGGGCCAGCTCGTGCACCGCAGGATTGTGCCCGCACAACACGACCGTGCCCAGCTCCGGGTCGGTCCTGCGGAGCAGTTCGAGCAGTTCTTCGGGATATGCCTGGTAGATGTCGCGTTCGTAGCTGATCTCCATGCCCGGGAAGGCCAGCTCGGCGGTCCGCCTGGTCCGCAGCGCCGGGGAGCAGAGCACCGCGTCGGGGCTCAGCCCGGCCGCCCTGATCTCGTCGCCGGCCCGGCTGGCGTCCCGCTCGCCGCGCTCGGTCAGCGGACGTTCGCGGTCGGCCAGACCGGGCACCTGCGCGGCCTTGGCATGGCGGAGCAGTATCAGGGTCCGCATCACGTCATCACCTCGGCACGTCATCCCCTCGACAGGTCATCACCCGGCACGTCACCATCTGGCACGTCACCATCTGGCACGTCACCATCTGGCACGTCATCGTCCGGCACGTCATCGTCCGGCACGTCATCCCTTCGACGCCCAGATCCCGAGCCCGATGATCACGCCCAGGATGACCAGCATCGCCAGCAGGATCAGGCCCAGCGTCTTCCCGCCCGAGGGCCGGTTGTCCTCTTCCACCCGCCCAGTTTCCCACCGCGCCCCCGCCGTCCCCGCGCCACCCACCCGCATGCGAAGACGCCCGCCCCTGGCCGGGACGGGCGTCTCGTCGATCGGTCGTTACGAGGCCACGGGCTCGTGCTCGCGGTCGTTGTTGGCCGGCTCGCTCGTCACCGACCTGCGCTTGGAGACGACGATGGCCGCCACGACCACCGCCACCGCCACCACCGTGATGCCGACCCGCAGCGCGGCGTTGCCCGCGTACAGGACGACGGCCGGCGCGACCAGCAGCGCCACCAGGTTCATCACCTTGATCAGCGGGTTGATGGCCGGGCCCGCGGTGTCCTTGAACGGGTCGCCGACCGTGTCGCCGATGACCGTGGCGGCGTGGGCCTCGGAGCCCTTGCCGCCGTGGTGCCCGTCCTCGACCAGCTTCTTGGCGTTGTCCCAGGCGCCACCGGAGTTGGCCAGGAAGACGGCCATCAGGGTGCCGCAGGCGATCGCGCCGGCCAGGAACGCGCCGAGCGGCGCGTAGCCGAGCGCGAACCCGACCGCGATCGGGGTCATCACCGCCAGCAGGCCGGGCGTGGCCAGCTCGCGGAGCGAGTCGCGGGTGCAGATGTCCACGACGCGGCCGTACTCGGGCTTCTCGGTGCCGTCCATGATGCCCGGCTTGTTGCGGAACTGGTCGCGTACCTCGAAGACCACCCGCATGGCCGCGCGGCCGACCGCGGAGATCGCCAGGCCGGAGAACAGGAACACCACCGCGGCGCCGACGATCAGCCCCACCAGCACGTTCGGCTGGTCGATGCTGAGGCTGAAGGTGGAGAAGGCGCCCAGCGCCGCCTTGATGTCCTGGCCGGCCTTGGAGAGCTGGTCCTCCACCGCCGTGCGGAACGCGCCGAACAACGCCGTCGCCGCCAGCACGGCCGTGGCGATGGCGATGCCCTTGGTGATGGCCTTGGTGGTGTTGCCGACGGCGTCGAGGCTGGTGAGCACCCGCGCGCCCTCGCCCTCGACGTCGCCGGACATCTCGGCGATGCCCTGGGCGTTGTCGGAGACCGGGCCGAAGGTGTCCATGGAGACGATGACGCCGACCGTGGTCAGCAGGCCGGTGCCGGCCAGGGCCACCGCGAACAGCGCGATCGTGACGTTCCCGAACCCGAGCAGGAACGCCCCGTAGACCGCGCCGCCGATGATCAGCGCCGAGTAGACGGCCGACTCCAGGCCGACGCTGATGCCGGCGAGGATGACGGTGGCCGGCCCGGTGGCCGAGCTCTCGCCGATCTCGCGCACCGGACGGCGGTTGGTCTCGGTGAAGTAGCCGGTCAGCAGCTGGATCGCACTGGCCAGGACCAGGCCGATCAGCACCGCGCCCACCGCGATCAGGCGCGGGTCGGCGTCGGAGGTGACGGTCGAGCCCGACAGGGCGCCGAAGCTGCTGGGCAGATACCAGAAGGCCGCCGCGGCGACCAGCACCGCCGAGATCCCGGCCGAGATGAAGAAGCTGCGGTTGATCGCCGCCATGCCGCTGCGGTCGCGGTCGCGCAGCCCCGTGACGAAGATGCCGATGATCGCCGTCAGCACGCCGATCATGGGCACGATCAGCGGGAAGATCAGGCCCTGCTCGCCGAAGGCCACCTTGCCCAGGATGAGGCTGGCGACCAGCATGACCGCGTACGACTCGAACAGGTCGGCCGCCATGCCCGCGCAGTCGCCGACGTTGTCACCGACGTTGTCGGCGATCGTCGCGGCGTTGCGCGGGTCGTCCTCGGGGATGCCCTGCTCGACCTTGCCCACCAGGTCGGCGCCGACGTCGGCGGCCTTGGTGAAGATGCCGCCGCCGACTCGCATGAACATCGCCAGCAGCGCCGCCCCGAACCCGAAGCCTTCGAGAACGTGGGGCGCCTCGCCCTGGTAGATGAAGACGACCACGGCCGCACCGAGCAGCCCGAGGCCGACGGTGAACATGCCGGCGACGCCGCCGGTGCGGAAGGCGACGCGCATGGCGCGCTTCTCGCCCGACTCGTTGGCCGCGGCGGCGACGCGCACGTTTCCGCGCACCGCCAACCACATGCCCATGAATCCGGTCAATGCGGAGAACACCGCACCGACCACGAAGAAGATCGAGCGACCGACGCGTACGTCCATTTCGCCCGGCAGCAAGAGCAACAGGAAGGGAATGACGATCACGAAGATCGCCAGTGTGCGGAATTGGCGCGTGAGATAGGCAGCCGCGCCTTCCTGCACGGCTCGCGCGATGTTCTGCATGCGTTCGGTGCCCTGGCCGGCGGACAGCACCTCGCGTACGAGGCCGCCGGCGACGGCTAGCGCGATCAGCGCGACCGCGGCGACCACGATCACGATGGTGAGATTGTTACCGCTCAGGGACAGATTGGGCGCTGGCGCCAATGCCAGCATGTGCCTGCTCATCGTTCTCCTCGGCAAGACCGGTCGTCCTGCCCGAACGGTGCTGCGGATTTCTCGGCGGGCGGGTGCGGCACCATCCGGGTTGTGGGTGCCGCTTCCGGTTGAATCCGCGGTTCCGCCGGATCACCTTGGCCGGTGCCGGGAGTCTACGCAGGCACTGAACGGATATGAAGGCTCTCGGGGCGGCTATTTGCGCGGGCGTTCAGTAATCCCCTGACAGCGGGCCGGTTTGAGATCTGACAGGCGAAATTTCCTCAGGTTTACGGGCATGACAACCCCACAAATCGGACCGCCCGAAACCCAGATTTAATCCCCACGACACGCCGACCAACCCGCCACCCGCACCAGCACCAGCTCCCCACCGGCCACCCGAGTCCCCCGCACCACCCCGGCACCACCGCTTGGCAGCACCGCTTGGCAGCACCGCTTGGCGCGACCTCCAGACGCGACCGCCGGATGCCACCTCCGCGCTCCCTCCGCGCGCCACCTCCGCGAGATGCGGCGGGACGCCACGTCCGACGGACGCGCCCCAGCAACACGGCCCGCCGAACGCCCCCTGGCCGACGCGGCCCAATGACACAGCCCGCCAGGACACGTCCCAGCCAACGCGGCCCGATGACACGGCCTCGTAGGGACACCCGGTCGACGCAGCCGATGACATGACCCGCCGGAGCTGCCCGGCCGCCGCGCCTCCCGCGACACGGCCCACCGGACGCGACCAACCGACGCGGGCCCAGCGACCCGGCCCCCCACCGCCTCCTGGAGCCGTACGCCGTCCCTGTCCTCCGGCCGGGCACCACTCGGGCCGTGGCCGACACCGCCCCGCCCCTCCAGACCACCTCCACGACAGCCCGGCGCTCCCAGTGCCGCGAGCCGCCCATGACCTCCCGTCGGCCAGCACTCACGCCCTTGGCCGACACCACCGCGCCCCTCAGACCACCTCCCCGACAGCCCGGCGCCTCCCAATGCCGTACGCCCCCCCTTTGACCTCCCGAGCGGGCGCCAATCGGGCCCCTGGCCGACACCGCCCCGCCCCTCCAGGCCACCTCCCCGACAGCCGACAGCTCGCGCGTCGGCCCGAAAGGCTCTACACCGCCTCAAAAGCCCCTGCGGCGGCCGAGAAGCACGCCAGCCAATAGCCAAACCCGAGGCCTCAATCTCGGCCTGGAGCTCCCACGCGGCCCTCCAGATGTCAGTCCTGACAGCCCCATGTGCGGCCGCCACGCCTTCCTTCCAGTCGCCGCCAGTCACCCACCTCAACCCCATGCTTCTGCCGCCCCACCGCGAGGCCTCATGACGACCCGGGCTGACTATCCCCCGCCCATCCACAGTCTGTGGATAACTCTCGTCACCTTCCACAGACACCACTGGGGGGAGCAAGATCCTATGGGGCAGTCCCATCGCTCCACCAAAACACCCCAAGCAGGCCCAGACCGTATTTGCCGCCCTGGCCTTCGCCCCTCGGTCGCGACCGCGCCATGCGGAGCCTTCGCAGCGACTGAGCCTTCAGCCCTCAGCCCAGGCGTTCGCCGCACTGACCTTCGGCCTTCAGCCTTCGGCTTCGCCGCCGTAGACCATGGCCCTTCGACCCCAGCCACTGACCCGCGCCCTGCGGAGCCGCCTGCACAGCCGGCCCGCAGTCCGCCCCCTGAGAGCAACCGCCCGATCGGAACCTGGGCGTCTCGCCGCACGACACAGCGGTTGAACGTGCGAAGCCGGGCTCTGGCCTGCTCCGAGGCCAAAGCTCCGTAAGCGTGCGGCGTAGAAGCGTCAGGCGCAGAAGCGTCAGGCGTAGAGGCGTGCGCCCCTCACGCTGCTTCGACGCCATGCCAGGCCCCCGCATCGGACCGCCCTGAGCCGCTTCGGCCGGTACACGCCGAAGTCCCTGCGGCACCGAGCCCTTGCACCGGACCTCGCTGAACCGCTCCAACCGAACCCCTGCACCAGACTTCGCCGAGCTTCGCACCAGGCGTGGCCGAATCCGGCGGCCGGGCCGTCCGACGTCCGTGCGCACACGCGCTGCCGCTTGTCGCAGAGCGGCGCAGGCCGTCCGGGCATGCCGACAGAACGAGGCACTCAGCGACCTCGTCAGGACATGCGGAAACGTGGTGCGACTCGACGGGGAGGAAGGCATGCCACAACCGGACATCCCCTCATCCCCGTCTATCGCCCCTAAAAACCACACCCGACCAGCTCGAACACGCCCCTAGGGAGACAAGGGACCGATCCAAGCGATGTCAGGTCAGGAACCCACCCCGTTGGAGGCGGGCCAGCTCATCCGGATGTTCGTCCCCTTGGGGCTGGGGAAGACCTCGACGTCATCGGCCAGACCCGAGATGACGGCGATGCCGAAGCCTGACATGAACGAGTCAGAGAGCATGCCCAGATCGAGCGGCTGCTCCTGCTTGATCTCGTCACTGGGGGCCAGATCGCTGACCGTGACCTCGAAACGCCCGGAGTCGTCACGTAGCTCGATGCGGATGGGCTCGCCCGGGCAGTGAAGTCGATGCGCCTCGACCGCCCGGGAGCATGCCTCACCCACGGCGAGCCTGACTTCGTCCAGCAGCGATTCCTCCACGCCGGTACGACGGGCGATCGCCGTGGCCACCAGCCGGGCGGTCCGCACGTGCGCGGGGAGAGCGCTGAACGTCAGCTCGACGGTAGCCATGCTACTTGTCTTTGCCGTGAGCTTCCTTGGCCTCGTCGACGGAAGCGTAAATCCCGAAGACCTTGGTCAGACCGGTGATGCGGAAGATCTTGAGGATGCGCTCCTGGGTGCACACCAGCTCAAGCGAGCCGTCGTGCGCCCGGACCCTCTTGAGCCCTCCGACGAGCACTCCCAACCCCGTGGAGTCGAGGAAGTCGACCTTCTCCATGTTCACCAGAAGGTGGAAGTTGCCCTTGTTCACCAGGTCGATGAGGAGCTCACGCAATCTCGGCGCCGTGTAGACATCGATCTCACCCTCGACCTCCACGATGGTGAGTCGGTCTTCGGTGCGGTGATCCAACTTCAGATCCACAGATCCTCCAGCGCCTCGCCTGCGAAAGTACTCTTGCGGGCCTGGCAATCTGGAGCGTGGCCCCAGACTGTCCGACCCTGACGCGCGGCATTCAACCACGCGTCTGGCTTGTGTCTATACGAAATCACGATTCCCGGCGACTTTGCCCATCGATGCAAGACTGGAAACAGTGACTTCCTCGGCATCCTCCCCACAACAGGCAGGTCCACTCCTCGCCCACCTGCTCGGAGTTCCCGCACGTCATGAGCGTGTCACCCATGTGGAGCATGTTCCAGCACGTCAGGCGGGTCAAGCCCGTTGGCCGGACTGGGCTCCGGAAGTCCTGGTTACGCGCTTGGCGAACCGTGGAGTTACAGGACTCTGGCCCCACCAGTACGAAGCCGCCGACCTGGCTTTCCGTGGCCGAAACGTGATCATCAGTACGGGAACGGCCTCCGGCAAGTCCCTGGCGTACCTCACGCCGGCGGTCGCCTCCTGCCTCGACGGCGGCACCGTCCTGTACCTGACGCCGACCAAGGCCCTGGCCGCCGACCAGCTCCGCGGCCTGCGCGAACTGCGCATCACGCAAGTGCGCGCCGCCTGCTTCGACGGCGACACTCCTTTCGAGGAACGTACGTGGGTCCGTCAGCACGCCAACTACGTCCTGACCAATCCAGACATGCTCCACCGCGGCGTCCTGCCCCGGCACGCGCAGTGGTCCTCGTTCTTCCGCCGACTCCGCATGGTCGTCGTGGACGAGTGCCATGGATACCGCGGCGTCTTCGGCTCGCACGTGGCCCAGATCCTGCGCCGCCTGCGCCGGGTCTGCGCCCGGTACGGCTCGCGCCCCACGTTCGTGCTCGCCTCGGCCACGGCGAGCGAGCCCGGCGTGTTCGCCATGAGGCTGACGGGGCTTGAGATGGACGAGGTGACCACCGATGCCTCGCCGAAGGGTTCCACGACCATCGCGCTCTGGGAACCGCCCCTGACGGATCTGCGGGGCGAGGGAGGGGCTCCTGTGCGTCGCACGGCGACCGCGGAGACCGCTGACCTCCTCGCGGACCTGGTTCTGGCGAACGTACGGACGCTCGCGTTCGTGCGTTCGCGACGCGGCGCGGAGACGGTCGCCCTGTCCGCCCGCGCCAAACTCGCCGACGTCGCCTTCTCCGTCACCGCGCCTTGGCCTCCCCAAGCCACCCCCGAAGCCGCGCCCCGGCCCCCGCACGCCACCCCCGAAGCCGCGCCTTGGCACCCGCACGCCACGCCCGAAGCCGCGCCCGCGGACTGCTCCCCCAGCGCCGAGCCCCCGCCGCTCGCCTCCTCCGCGACCTCCCAGGACTCCGCTTCCCGCACCGCAAGCCCCACCTCCGACGCCCAGGACCCGCGCCACCCCACCCCCGCGAGCCCGCTCACCTGGGCCATCCCCGACGACGTCCAAGACCTGGCCACCCTCCCCGACAAGGTCGCCGCCTACCGCGCCGGCTACCTCGCCGAGGACCGCCGCCTCCTGGAGAAGGCCCTGCGCGCCGGCACCCTCATGGGCCTGGCCACCACGAACGCCCTCGAACTCGGCGTGGACGTCTCGGGCCTGGACGCCGTACTGATCGCCGGCTGGCCCGGCACCCGCGCCTCCCTCTGGCAGCAGGCCGGCCGGGCGGGACGCGACGGCCAGGACGCCCTCGCCGTGCTCATCGCCAGGGACGATCCCCTGGACACCTACCTCGTCCACCACCCGCAGGCCCTGTTCGGACGGCCGGTGGAGGCGATCGTCCTGGACCCGGACAACCCGTACGTCCTGGGCCCCCACCTGTGCGCCGCCGCCGCCGAGATCCCGCTGACGGACGACGACCTGCCCGTCTTCGGCGCCACCACCCCCGACGTCCTGGAAGACCTGGTCGCCCGGAACCTCCTGAGACGCCGTCCCGCGGGCTGGTTCTGGACCCGTCGCGAACGCGCCACCGACCTCGCCGACATCAGAGGCGGTGGAGGCGCCCCGATCCAGGTGGTCGAGTCCTCGACCGGCCGCCTGCTCGGCAGCGTGGACGAGCCGTCCGCCCACACCACGGTCCACACCGGCGCGGTCTACATCCACCAGGGCGAGACCTTCCTCGTGGAGACCCTCGACCTGGACTCCGGAGTCGCCCTGGTCGAGGCCGCCAATCCCGACTACTCCACGTTCGCCCGCGACATCACCGACATCTCCATCCTTGCCACCCAGCGCTCCCGCCCCCTCGGCCCGGGAACGCTGCACTTCGGCGAGGTGGAGGTGACCAGGCAGGTGGTCTCGTACCTGAAAAGACGCCTGCAGTCAGGCGAGATGCTCGGTGACGAACCCCTCGACCTGCCGCCCCGCACCCTCCGCACCCGCGCGGTCTGGTGGACCCTGCCCGCCACGGCGGTCGCGCCGCTCGCGGCGGCGGACATCGACCTCGGCGGCGCCGCACACGCCGCCGAGCACGCCTCGATCGGTCTGCTTCCCCTGTTCGCCACCTGCGACCGATGGGACATCGGCGGCGTCTCCACCGAACTGCACGCCGACACCGGCCTGCTCACCGTCTTCGTGTACGACGGCCACGAAGGCGGTGCGGGCTTCGCCGAACGCGGCTACGCGCGGGCCACCGACTGGCTGACGGCCACGCGTGAGGCGATCGCGTCCTGCGAGTGCGAGCGCGGGTGCCCGTCCTGCATCCAGTCCCCGAAGTGCGGCAACGGCAACGAGCCCCTGCACAAACGCGGCGCGCTCCAGCTCCTGGACATCCTCCTCACCCCCGGCCCCCTGTCCTGACTGTCACCCTTCTCCGGCCGACGTCCTGCACACGCCCGCTCTTCTTCGTCGTCGTAGGCGTCATCGTCATCGTCGGCGGCCCAGAAATCGCCGGCGCCCAGCAGCGGACGCTCCCAGAAGCCGCTGTCCTCCATGCACCTGGGCGACGGGGGCAGGTAGTCGTCCCATCGCTGCTCCAGGGGTGGCGGGTGGGACAGCGGGCCGGGCTCGGGAACGTCCGTGACGGCTCAGCTGGGCAATGCGATACGCGGCGGCTCCTGCCACGCATCCCGGCCTGTCTCCCCGCCGTTTCCCGGCCCGCTTCCGGCCGAGCCCCATGACGGGCTGACTCCTCTACTTCCTGGGCCGCGCGTAAGTCCTGCACGCTCAGCTGGATCGGCAGAACAACCGACACCTCCCCCGACGCCCCACCTGGCACCTTCGCCACCCTGGGCTCCGCCTCGCCCCTACAGCTTGCGCCACACGGCCTTCACTAATTCGCTCGCCCGACGATCTATCGGCTCAATCGCAGAACAAGGTGCCGGTTTTTCGAGATCACTCGCGCAGATTTCCAAGCCCGGCCGCACCCCTGCCCCGACGCGGCGAACCGTGCACGAGAAACAAGCTATGCACCACCGTCACCATCGCGCAGCGAATGAATCATGCTCTGCAAAATCCGGAACGCGTCCGACTGCTCGGCGTCGGTCATGCCGGCCAGCATTCTGACCTCGACGGACCGGACCGCCGCGCTCGCCTTCTCCAGACTCCGTCGTCCGCGAGGAGTGAGCCGCGCCGGAAGAGCCTTTCCGACGGGCGCCTCCGCTGGCCTGGTCACGTAGCCGTCTCGTTCCAGGGTCTGGAGCAGCACGTTCATCGACTGCCTGGTCACGAACGCGCCACGCGCCAGCTCGGAGTTCGACAAGCCCGGCCGTTGAGCCAGCAACTCCAGGCAGGAGTAGTGCGTCACGGTCATCCCGAGTGGCCGCAGCACCTCCTCCATGGCCGCGCGCAGGGCGCTCGAAGCCTCTTTCAGCAGGTAGCCCAGCGATTTGTCCAGGTCGACGCCGGCACCGTTTTGACTCATGTCAGTATTCTGACATACATTGCGACGTGTCAGCTAACTGACATGACGACAAGGAGCATCACCATGCCCGTCACCGGCCCCGACTTCATCTCGCTGCAAGCGCGCGACCTCGACGCTTCGCGAGCGTTCTACGAGCAGTACCTCGGCCTCGTCCGCTCGCAGGCCGGGCCTCCGCACGCCGTCGTCTTCGAGACGAAGCCGATCGCGTTCGCACTCCGCGAGGTCGTTCCCGGCACCGATCTCGCCTCCGTTGCCCAGCCCGGCATCGGTGCCGCGATCTGGCTCCACGCCACCGACGTCCAGGCCATCCACGACGCCCTCGTCGCCGACGGTCACACCATCGTCTCCGCCCCGATCGACGGCCCCTTCGGCCGCACCTTCACCTTCGCCGACCCCGACGGCTACCAGATCACCCTCCATGACCGCGCCTGAGGCGAGCACCCTGGTCTTCGGGGCCACCGGGGCACTCGGTGGCCACGTCCTGGACGCGCTGGTCGCTCGGGGAACCAGCCCAGGAACGATCACCGCAGCCGGTCGGAACCAAGCGCGCCTCGGGGAACTTGCTTCCGCCGGGTTCAACACCGCCGCCGTCGACCTGTCGGATTCGGCCAGCGTCGCAGCGCTGGTTGCCAGGCACTCCGACATCGTGTTGATCTCGGGCAGAGACCCGAACCGCCTTGCTCAGCACGAGTCGATCGTCAAGGCGGCGAAGAACGCCAAGGTCCGACACGTCTACTACACCAGCGGAGTCCGGGCCGACGACGACCGGTTCGAGATCAACGCGGACCACAGAGCGACAGAGGACGCTCTCACCGCTTCCGGCGTGACGTACACGATCCTGCGGAACACCTGGTACATCGAGAACTACATCCAGGCGCTGGCAGGCCCCCGCTTCTCCGGCGTTCTGGCCGCCGCGACCGGCAACGCCGTCGTTGCCCCAGCCAGCCGGAAGGACCTGGCTGAGGCGTTGGCCACCGTCGTCACCACAGACGGGCACGACAATGTGACTTACAGCCTCTCCGGCGACACGAACTTCACCTACGCCGACATAGCCGAAGCAATGTCGGTCGTCCTGAAGCGCGAGGTCACCTACCGGCCTGTCACTCCCGAAGAATTGCAGGCAGCGCTCATCAACTCGGGGATGGACAGCGAGCTGGCCGGCTTCTTGGCACGTCTCGATGAAACCATCGCCGCCGGGGTCTTCGCTCGGGTCGGTGACGATCTTCCTCGACTCCTCGGCAGGCCAACTACCGGCCTGGTCGCGGGACTGACAGCAGAGTGAACACCGGGGCTGGCGCAGGCGAGTCGACATCTCGGCTCACGCCGCCCCTTCTCCCGATCAGCGCGTCTGGCGCAACGCCGTCAGTTTGGATCACGTCGAAGCGGGCGGCCACGGAGGCGGCACGCATGTGGGCCACGGCGCCGGCACGCGTTTCTCAGCCTGAGGAGCCGGTCGCCGGACTCGCGCGACACGCCCCCAGGCTTGCACGTGTCGCGGTCGGTCACGCGCCCCCAAGGCCCAGGACGGTGGCCTGACGGCCGACTGCTGCAAACAGTTGCTACCCAGGTGACATCGTGACCGGCCCCGCGCGAGACCTGCCCGTCAGAGTGTGTGCTCCGGCGATCGGCAAGGTGATCGACAGAGAGGTCCGGACATCCGCGATCTCTCCCGTGATCTCACAAGCCGCCAGTCGGACGCCGTTCCTTCTGGCCAACGCGGCCGCCCTGCCGCAAGCGCCCTCCGGATCGGTGATCGCCGCTCTGGCCGCGGCCAGAGCGCTCAGATCGGCCGCGCTGTCGACCCGATGGCGAGCCACCCGAACCGCCCCCACGGAGGCCAACCCTCCGGCAACCGCCATCAGGAGCCCCATGAGGGCCACTCCCCATAAGGTCGCCGACCCTCGTTCCTTGTGCTTGATCATCCTTGTCCTCGGAGTGATTGATCGGTGAAAGCTCGTCGCTTCGCCCAGCTTTGAGACGCTTCTGCGCCTCCCGCGCGGACGATCTCCGTGCCGCGTCGCGGAGTTGTTGTCTCTTCTTGTGGGTAGAAGACGCCGTAGGGGTTGGAGATTTCGCCCCCCGACTGCCAGGAGGACACGAGGGCTCATGTCCTCCTGGCAGATCTCATTTCGGCGAGTACGTGCGTGACGTCATGGTTCTGTGGCGGCTGTCGCCGAGGCCGACACGGGGACGGCCGGTAGCGAAACGCCCCAAGCTGGTCGTACATCTACTGCGATCTCTACGTGAGTGAATTCTGCGTCGCGGGTGATCTCTACGTGTGCGTCTGGGCGAGTGGCCGAGCGGGCGAGCTCGCGGACCTGGTCCAGCGGCTCACCTCGGGCTGCGGCGCGCACTGCCGCTCGGGCTGCGTCTACACATTCCAGTTGGACGTTCACCGCTTGTATGGCCCAGAGCGCGGCTGCCAGGACGATCATGAGCGCGGGCAGCATGGCGGCGGTCTCGGCCGTCACCGAGCCGCGTGATGCCGACCGTTGCCTGGTGGCGGCGTTCCGCGTCTGGTGGAGGGTCATCCGGTCATCTTGAGCGCTCGGTCTATGAGGGACTTCAGCATTTCCTGAACCTCTGGGCTGCTGACCACCTTGAACAGGAGCGCGGCGAAGGCGCAGGCCGCGATGGTGCCGACTGCGTATTCGGCTGTGGACATGCCGCGCTCTCTGTTCGCGACAGCGCAGGTGATCCACTTGCCCGGGTACCAGCGCGAGCCCTGCCCGGTGGGTCCGCCCGGAGGTGCGGAGGTGGTCGAGGAAGCGCGGCTGGCTTCCGGCTCGGCGTTGGAGGAGTCGTCGGCTTCGAGGGGCGGCGCGGTGGTGGCCGGCTCGGTGCAGGCGGTGGGCAGGGATGAAGTGGCGTACGCGTGAGCTGGAGTGGGGCTGAGGGTGCCTGGCATGGTGGCGGGACCTTGCATCGTGCCTCCAGGTGGTCGGAGCCGGGTCTTGTCCGGCGGGAGTCCAAGATTCGCCGAGAAGGCACAGCCGCCGTCAGGCCGAATGGCGTTCTGGGGATTGTCCAGTGGGCTCGGCTCTCAGGCTGTGGACAACGCCGCCGTCGGGACGTCACGGCAGGACGATCGTGGAGGCGAGGCCGGCGATCACCGGAATGATGCCCAGCAGGACGAAGGCCGGCAGGAAGCACAGGCCCAGCGGGGCGACCGCTTTCACGCCCACGGTCCGGGCGGCGGCGAGTGAGGCGGCTCTGGCGGTGTCTCTCGCGTCGTCGGCCAGGCGGGTCAGGACGTCCGCCAGCGGAGCGCCGGTCTGCGCGGCCCGGCTCATGGCTCTCGACAGCTGGCTCAGCGCCGGGTCCTTCGCCAGGGTTGCCCAGGTCGGCTCGGGGTCGGCGCCCAGGCGGAGTTGGCTGCCCACCCATGCCAGACGCTGACCGAGGGGGCCGCCGATCGTGGTCGCAGCCAGGTCGGTGGCGGCGGTCACCGGCTGTCCGGCGAGAAGGCAGGCGGTCATCAGGTCGGCGGCGAAGGGGAGATCGGCGGTGATCTGCTCGCGTTCCTGACGGGACCGCTGGGGTTCCTTCCTGTGCAGCATCAGGGCGGTGACCGGGGTCAGCAGCAGGGCCACCGCGATTCCTGGGAGGCCGCCGACCAGGAGGGCGGTGATCACGCCGGTGATGGCGGCGGTGGTGACGGTTCTGCGGGTCGGGCGGCGGTGGTGGGGGTCCTTCTTGTCAAGCCAGTCGGGCTGGGCGGGGGTGTCCGTCGGAGAGATGGCGGGGCTCGACGGCGGGTCGGGGGAGGGCAGGAGGCGGGTGAGGCGGTCTACGGGGGTGCGTGGGGCCGACCACAAGAAGGCGGCGAGGGCTGCGCAGAAGGCGGACAGCAAAGGGAGCATCGGGCGGATCCAGTGGTTCGGGCGGACGTGGATGAAGACGACTCGACGGCGGGGATGAGGACGACTCGGACGGACGAGGATGAGCACGACTCAGGGAGGACGACTCGCCGGAACAAGGGCTCACAGGCTTCCCTGGAGTGCTGGCCTACGGGTCTCGCATGAGTGCGGAGCCACAGGACTCGCATGAGTGCAGAGCCACAGGACTCGCATGAGTGCAGAGCCACAGGACTCGCCGGAGCCCTGGCCTACAGGTGTTCGGGGCGTGGCGGGTCAGGGTTGGGCCTTGGTGGCCATGCGGTGGGTCCACCACAGGCCGCAGACGTCGAGGGCGATGCCCGACAGGAGGCAGAGCAGGCCCGGCAAGGTGCCGAACAGGAAGCTCAGCGGGTGCATGTCGAGCGCTCCCGCCATGACCAGGCCGAGAACCGGCAGGGCCGCGAGCATCCGGGCTGTGGTGCGGGGGCCGGCCAGTTGGGCGGCGACGTCCTGGCGGTGGGCCTGGGCGGCGCGGAGCGTGCCGCCGACGCGTTCGACCAGGGCGGACATGCCGGCGCCCACGGTGAGGCTGACGTCCCAGCAGGCCGCGAGCCGGCGGAGGCCCTCGCCGCCCTGAGCCGGCGCCGCCGCCGTGAGGGCCGCGGAGACGTCGCCGCCGTCTCGTGCGGCGGCCAGGGCTGGGCGCAGGGCTTCCGGGTCGGGGAAGTCGACTGCCGCGATGGCTCGGGTCAGGGCTTCACCGGGGGTGCGGCCCGCGGCGAGCTCGGCCGAGAGCGACTGGCACAGCTCTATGGAGGCCCGGCGCCAGGAGTCGGCGCGGCGGGCAGGGCCGGGGCGGGTGAGGGTGGCCCGCAGCAGGTGCTGCCATGGGAGACGGCGATGGCGAGCGGTCAGGAGCGCGTGCAGGCGGAGGGCGGGCGTGGCGGGGCCGGTCCACAGCCAGATGGCACAGGCTATGGACAGCGCTGAGACGATCGCGGCGGTCATCGTCCGGGGGCCTTCATGAGGTCCTGCGCAACAGGGATTCGTAGCCGGGGCCGGTGTGGGCGGAGCCGTTCGGGGCGAAGGTGAGGGCGGGGAGCGACTCGACGAGGCCGGCCGGGGTTCTGGAGAGCAGGCAGATCTCGGCGACGCGCCTTCGGCCGTCGCTGCGGGTGCGGGTCAGGTGGACGACCACGTCGAGGGCCGCGGCCAGCTGGCTGTGCACGGCCTCCCTGGTCAGGCCCGCCGCGCAGCCGAGGGCTTCCAGGCGGGGTGGCACGTCGGCGGCGGCGTTGGCGTGCAGCGTGCCGCAGCCGCCCTCGTGGCCGGTGTTCAGGGCGGCGAGCAGGTCGACGACCTCCGCTCCCCTGACCTCGCCCACCACGAGCCGGTCGGGACGCATGCGCAGCGCCTGGCGCACCAGGTCGCGCAGGCCCACTCCGCCCGCTCCTTCGAGGTTGGCCGGGCGGGTCTCCAGGCGGACCACGTGGGGGTGCAGAGGGCGTAGCTCGGCGGAGTCCTCCACCAGCAGGAGGCGTTCGGCCGGGTCGGCCTGGGACAGCAGGGCCGACAGGAGCGTGGTCTTGCCCGTACCGGTGCCTCCCGTGACGAGGAAGGCGAGGCGGGCGTCGACCATCGCCGTCAGCACCGTGACGGCCGCCGGGGCGATCGTGCCGGCCGACACCAGGTCGGACAGGGTGAAGGTGCGGCGCGGCGGCAGGCGCAGTGACACGCAGGTGCCGCCGGACGCGATCGGCGGCAGGACGGCGTGCAGCCGGACGCCGCCGGCCAGCCGCGCGTCCACATAAGGCGATGCGTCGTCGAGCCGTCGGCCGGCGGCGGCCGCGAGGCGCTGGGCCAGCCTGCGGACCGCTCCGTCGTCGGTGAAGGTGACGGAGGTGCGGCGCAGGCCGCCGCCGTCGTCGATCCACACCTCGCGTGGGCCGTTGACCAGGACGTCGGTGACGTCGGGACGGGCCAGGAGCGGCTCCAGCGGGCCGGCGCCGATCAGGTCGGCGCACAGGGCGCGGGCCACCGCCAGGATCTCGGCGTCTCCATAGACCGAGCGTTCGGCCCGGAGCGCCACGGCCACCTGGGCCGCCGTCGGCTCCACGCCGGCGCGCGCCAGCCGGACGCGGACGGCCTCCACGAGCTCCGGTGAGACCTCCTCGGCGGCGCTCATGCCGGAAGCAGGTCGCGGAGGAGGGCGGCGCAGAGGGTGCCGAGAACCGTGCGCGGGCCGAGCCTGGGCAGCTCGCCGCGGTTGAGGGTGGCGGTGAGCCTCGGATGGTCGGGCAGGTGGGCGGCGACGGGGATGCCGAGGGACGCCGCGGCCGTCTCCTCGTCGAGGACGCCGGGACGGAGCACGGCCCGCACGTCGGAGGTGTGTTTGCGCAGCTCGCCCAGGACCTGGACGGTGGACAGGATGCCGCGCAGGTCTGCCGTGGTGACCGTCAGGGTCGTGGTCGCCCTGGTGAGGGCTTCCACGGCGGCCGGGTCGAGATGGCGCGGCAGGTCGACGACGATCAGGTCGAAGCCGCGCCGGCCCGCTTCCAGGACCGAGCGCATGGCCTGGGGCGGGATGGCGGCCACCTCGCCGCGGTGGAAGGACAGGACGGCGAGGTCGCCGAACGACGGGAGCGCCGCCTGCAGGGCGCTGGAGCCGATCCTTCCCTCCCTCGCCACGAGGTCGCCCCAGCGGGCGCCCGCCGACTCCTCGTGGCCGAGCAGCGCGTCGATGCCGCCGCCCAGCGGGTCGGCGTCGATCAGCAGCGTACGGAGGCGGTCGCCCGAGGCGCGCAGGGCCAGGCAGGCGGCGACCACGCTCGCGCCCGCCCCGCCGTGGCCGCCGATCACGCAGGTCACCGCGCCGGACCGGGGCTCGGGCTCCATGGCGTCGGCGAAGCGTTCCACGAGGTGGCGTTCGTCGCCCGGGAGGCGTACGACGGCCTGGGCGCCCACCGCCACGCACTTTCGCCACGTGTCGGGGTCGTCGGGGGCGCGGGTCACCAGGAGCACCTGGTCGCGGGCGGGCGGCGAGGTGGCGGAGAGGGCGTCGGCCTGGTCGGGGCCGACGGCGACCATGGGGGCGAGGTTCCAGTAGGGGCGGGCGCCGGCGGGGGTGTGGGCCACGTCGAGCTGGGCGCCGGCGGCGGCCGCGATGCGGACCAGGTCGTCGAGGAGGTCGTGGTCCTCGGTGATGACCAGGGGGCGGTGCACGGGGTCCTCCTCTTGCGGGGGCGTGGGAGGCCAACCCTGCCGAGGAGGACGGACGCCGCGAGAGGGCGAACGGGATTCTGGGGACGGCGGCGCGGAGGCGCGGGCCGCCTGTGGACAACCGGTGAGCCCAGCACGTCCTGGGGCGGAAAAAGGGCGACCCCCGCCGGGGGGGGAGAGCGGGGGTCGCCTGATCGGTCCGGCTCCGGGGGGGTAGAGCCGGTCCCGTTTCAGAAGAAAGCTTTCATCACTTCACCGGAGCATGGCAAGAGACTTGCAAAGCAATCCCTCACACAGCCGCTCCAGTTTCGGGCGATACCACCGTATGCTGCCCGATCCACTCGAGTTTCGTCGAGCAGTAATCTGGCATTTTCGCCAAGTTTTTTCGCCACCCCATAACAATCACGTAAAGGCGATCACTGTC
Organism: Nonomuraea sp. NPDC004702; assembly: GCF_053601695.1. Lineage (NCBI taxonomy): Bacteria > Bacillati > Actinomycetota > Actinomycetes > Streptosporangiales > Streptosporangiaceae > Nonomuraea > Nonomuraea sp. NPDC004702. Next base: position 125,078 of record NZ_JBSGCE010000008.1, on the reverse strand, counting down.
CGTAATCGTCACAGGTAGATAACGGGTTGGCGTTCGCGGGCGCCGCAACGGGACCCTCCCGGCCGCTCCACGGCTCGGTAAAGGTCTTGCTCCAAGGGGTTCCCATCAGGGGGGATCCGACGTAGAAAGGTGTTACGGACCACTTGTCCGGGTGCATCAGCCGGGCACCCACGTGCGACCAGCCGCGGGAGGCGCGTCGTGACGGGCTTGACCCGCTGCGACGGATTGAGGTGCACGCTTGGTAACCCGGTGTGATGCACCGGCGGACGGCGTCTCGGACGAGACGCCGTCAGCTATGTGACCAGCCCGTCCGTCAGCCCCGCTGCATCGCTTCGCAGATCGCGGTCGTCTCCCGCACCCCCAGGCTTACCGCCGAGGCACAGTGTTGTACCCACTGGCCGACGCCCTCCGGAGTCCCGGTCAGGTACGCCCGCAGTGCCTCCGCGTACGGCAGCTCCAGGTGCCCGATCTCCACGACGACCAGCGATTTCGGGTCGAGCCCGTACTCGACCAGGGTCAGCCGCTCCGCGGAGCGCGCAACGACGCCGTCGCACGTACCGAACGGACGCAGCACCGCCAGCTCGGCGTGCACCACGGCGGCCAGCACGATCGCGGGCGCCTTGCCCGCGCCCTCCAGCAGCCGGAGCAGGGCCTCCATCCGCGTCGCGGTCTCCGCGGCCCCCGGCGCGGGGCCGAGCCCGAGCGGGTCGGGGGCGGAGTCGTCCGTACGGGGACGTCCCAATGCGGGCTGGTCGGCGAGCCCCGCGGCGGCGACGGTGTGCAGGCGGGCCAGCACCTGCCTCGGTGCCTTCCGCCAGGTGGCGCCGAGCCGGCCCATCTCCGCGGACGCCCGCAGCGCCCCCTGGACCAGCGGGTCGTGCACCTCGTCGCGGCGCAGCGCGTCCAGCGGCACGTCGGCGCCCTCGATCGCGGCCGAGGCCCGCGCGCCGCGCAGGGACGACTCGGTGGACACCGCCGGGCTCGCCCGGCGCAGGACGCGATGCCGATAGAGCCGGTCGACGGCCTGCCGCGCCTCGTCAACCGCCTCGGACACGCCTGGGAACCGCGCGATGACGGCCAATGGGTCACTCACGAAAACCGACCTTACCGGCGGGTACACCATGCCCCGCCAGGGACCACACCCCCCGCCGCAAAAGGCACCACGCCGTGCCCCGCCACGAACCACGACCACCGCCATATGAGGCGCCACGCCGCCCCCGCCATGGACCGGACCGCCGCCGGATTAGGCGCTACGGCGACCCCCGCTTTTTCCCGCCACGCCGAACCGCATATTCTCCTGATTTCAGGATGACAACAGTTCAATTGCGTTTGTCATGCGAGCTGATAATCATGCGGCCACCCACGCGAATCGGTACAGACCTGTCTAGACCTCTTGTGTGGGGAGGCCGTGAGCTGGTGAAGTGGGACCCGACCTATCCCACCTGGCCATAGAAGGAGCACGAAGTGGCCCCGGAGACCCCTGGCAACGAGACCCAGGCGCTGTCCAACCTGCTGCAGGAGAATCGCCGGTTCGCACCACCGGCTGAGCTGGCCGCGGCCGCGAACGTGACCGCCGCCGCCTACGCCGAGGCCGACGCCGACCGTCTCGCCTTCTGGGAGCGCGCGGCCGAGCGGCTGACCTGGGCCAGGCGGTGGGACACGACGCTGGAGTGGAACGCGCCGTTCGCCAAGTGGTTCGTCGGCGGCGAGCTCAACGTCGCCTACAACTGCGTCGACCGGCACGTCGAGGAGGGACGCGGCGACAAGGTCGCCTACCACTGGGAGGGCGAGCCCGAGGGCGACAGCCGCACGCTCACCTACAACGACCTCAAGACCGAGGTCAGCAAGGCCGCCAACGCCCTGCAGGAGCTCGGCGTGGGCAAGGGCGACCGGGTGGCCATCTACATGCCGATGATCCCTGAGCTGCCGATCGCGATGCTGGCCTGCGCCCGCATCGGCGCGATCCACTCGGTGGTGTTCGGCGGGTTCTCCGCCGGCGCGCTCAAGAGCCGCATCGACGACGCCGACGCCAAGCTCGTGATCACGGCCGACGGCGGCTACCGCCGCGGCAAGCCGAGCGCCCTCAAGCCCACCGTGGACGAGGCCGTCGCCGAGTGCCCGCAGGTGGAGAACGTGCTCGTCGTACGGCGTACCGGCCAGGACGTCGCGGTGGGCGAGAAGGACGTGTGGTGGCACGACCTGGTCGAGCGCCAGAGCGACCAGCACACCGCCGAGCCCCACGACGCCGAGGACCCGCTGTACATCCTCTACACCAGCGGCACCACCGGTAAGCCCAAGGGCATCCTGCACACGACCGGCGGCTACCTCACCCAGACGGCCTATACGCACCACGCGGTCTTCGACCTCAAGCCCGAGACCGACATCTACTGGTGCACGGCCGACATCGGCTGGGTCACCGGCCACTCCTACATCGTCTACGGCCCCCTCGCCAACGGCGCGACCAGCGTCATCTACGAGGGCACCCCGGACACCCCGCACCGCGGCCGGTTCTGGGAGATCGTGCAGAAGTACAAGGTCACGATCCTCTACACCGCCCCCACGGCGATCCGGACGTTCATGAAGTGGGGCGACGACATCCCCGCCAAGTTCGACATGTCCAGCCTGCGCGTCCTGGGCTCGGTCGGCGAGCCGATCAACCCCGAGGCCTACGTCTGGTACCGGGAGAACATCGGCCACGACCGCTGCCCGGTCGTGGACACCTGGTGGCAGACGGAGACCGGCGCGATCATGATCAGCCCGCTGCCGGGCGTCACCTCGGCCAAGCCGGGCGCGGCGATGCGGCCGCTGCCGGGCATCAACGCCGACGTGGTCGACGACCAGGGCAACAGCGTGCCGAACGGCGGCGGCGGCTTCCTCGTGGTGCGTGAGCCGTGGCCCGCCATGCTCCGCACGATCTGGGGCGACGACCAGCGCTACATCGACACGTACTGGTCGCGTTTCGAGGGCATGTACTTCCCCGGCGACGGCGCGAAGAAGGACGAGGACGGCGACCTGTGGCTGCTCGGCCGCGTCGACGACGTCATGCTCGTCTCCGGCCACAACATCTCCACCACCGAGGTGGAGAGCGCGCTGGTCAGCCACCCCAAGGTCGCCGAGGCGGCCGTGGTCGGCGCCACCGACCCGGTGACCGGCCAGGCCATCGTGTCGTTCGTGATCCTGCGCGGCAGCGCCGAGGAGAGCGACGACATCGCCGCCGAGCTGCGTGACCACGTGGCCAAGACGCTGGGTCCGATCGCCAAGCCGCGGCAGATCCTGGTCGTGCCCGAGCTGCCGAAGACCCGCTCCGGCAAGATCATGCGCCGCCTCCTGCGCGACGTGGCCGAGAACCGCAGCATCGGCGACGTCACCACGCTGGCCGACAGCACGGTGATGAACCTCATCTCCGAGAAGCTGCCCGCGGCCAAGTCCGAGGACTGATCAGGCCGCAAGTCAGCTGAGGCGCATGCCCGAACCGGGCATGCGCCTCAGCTGTCTCCACCGGACGGCGTTATCGTGGGCGATCGGGTAGTTCTGTGAGTAGCAGCGTCCTCGGCGTGTTCGGTGGCGCCCAGCCGTCCGTACGGGATGTTTGACACGGCCACCAGGCCTCGATAGGAGACGTTCATGCCGCAGACTCCCGAGGAAGAATCCCTGGGCTCGCTGGTCGCCCAGGCCAGCAGCCATATCTCCGACCTCGTCCGCTCCGAGATCGAGCTGGCCAAGGCCGAGTTCAAGTTCGACGCCAAGCGGGTGGGCATGGCCGCGGGCCTGTTCGCCGCCGCCGCGTTCATGGCGCACCTGTGCCTGATCCTGGCCTCGTTCACCATCGCGTACGTGCTGGCCCAGTGGCTGCCCAACTGGCTGGCCTTCCTCATCGTGACCGTCTTCTACCTGGTGGCCGCGGGCCTGCTGGTGCTGGTCGGCGTGCGCAGGCTGAAGGGTCTGGCCGGGATGAAGCGCACCGCCAGGTCGATCAAGGGCCTCAAGGAGATCGCGACGCCGGAGGAGCAGCCGCTTCCCGTGCCCAGCCCCGAGGGCCAGCCGGTGAGTCGTGATGGCACCTGACGAGTCGGTCGTCCAGATCGACGGCCCGTGGACACACCGGGCCGTGCACGCCGGCGGCACCCGCTTCCACGTCGTGGAGGCCGGTGAGGGGCCGCTGGTCCTGCTGCTGCACGGGTTCCCGCAGTTCTGGTGGACCTGGCGCAACCAGCTCACCTCCCTCGCCCGGGCCGGTTTCCGGGCGGTCGCCGCCGACCTGCGCGGCTACGGCGGCAGCGACAAGCCGCCGCGCGGCTACGACCTGCCCACCCTGGCCGCCGACGCCACCGGGCTGATCCGCGCGCTGGGCGAGACCGGCGCGGTCGTCGTCGGGCACGACTGGGGCGGCCTGCTGGCCTGGACGATGGCCGTGCTCGACCCCAAGTGCGTGCGCCGGCTGGTCGTGGTCTCGGCGCCGCACCCGCTGCGGCTGCGCAACGCGCTGGTGACCGACTTCGCCCAGGTCAGGGCCGGCCGGCACGCGCTCGGCTACCAGCTCCCGCTGCTGCCCGAACGCCGGCTCACCCGGCACGACGCCGCCCTGGTCGGCCGGATCCTGGCGGGCTGGTCGGCGCCCGGCTGGCCCGACGCCGAGACCGCGCGCACCTACCGGGAGGCGTTCCGGATCCCCGCCGTGGCCCACTCGGCGCTGGAGTACCACCGCTGGTTCGGCCGTTCCCAGCTCCGGCCCGACGGCCGCCGCTACGCCAGGGTCATGCGTACCGAGATCGAGGCGCCGACGCTGCACCTGCACGGCGCGCTCGACCCGTGCGTGCTGCCGCGCACCGCCCAGGGCTCCAGCCGGTACGTCGCCGCCCCCTACCGCTGGCGGCTGTTCGAGGGCGCGGGCCATTTCCCCCACGAAGAGATCCCCGACGTGTTCGACACCGAGCTGCTCGGCTGGCTGGCCGACCCCGAGCCCGACCGATAGGAAGCCCCGCGAGCGATGAGAGACCGCGACCCCCAGGGCAAGCCGCGCAACGCCAGGCCACGCGACGCGTACGGCAGGCCGCTCCCCTACGGCTCGCCCGGCGTCGACCGGGTCCCCGACGACTACGCCCCCACCGCCGACCAGGCGCTCGCCGACGCACGGCGCTTCCTGGCCGAGGGGCTGCCGTTCAACGCGCACGAGGTCTTCGAGGGCCGCTGGAAGTGCGCGCCCGAGGAGGAGCGCGAGCTGTGGCAGGGGCTCGCGCAGATCTGCGTCGGCCTGACGCACCTCCAGCGCGGCAACGGCCGCGGCGCGGTCACCCTGTTCAGCCGCGGCGCGGCCAGGGCGCAGGCGTACGGCGGCGACTACGACGCCGTCGGCAGGGCGGTCACCGGCCTGACCCAGGACAGCGACCCCGTCGAGGCGATCGCCCTGGTCCTGGGCGAGCTGCCCGGCTAGTCGCACTCCTGGGTGCTGGCCGCGGTGGTGTCGTTCCTGCCCTGGCCGGCGTCGGGCGCGACCTCCTCGGCGGTCAGCACGTAACCGGTGTCCTTCTCGCTGACCGCGGCGGCGAAGATCACGCCGTAGACGCGGCCGTCGACGGTGAGCAGCGGGCCGCCGGAGTTGCCCGGCAGCACCTTGCCGCGGATCGCGTAGACCTTCCGCCGGACGTTGCTGCCGTGGTAGATGTCGGGGCCCTCGGCATCGAGGCGGCCGCCGATGCGGGCCGGCTCGGCGGTGAAGCCCTTGCCCCTGGGGAAGCCGGCGATGATCGCGTTGGCGCCGCGCTTGCCGTCGGCCTCGAAGCTGAGCTGCGGCAGGTCGAGGCCGGGCACGTAGAGGATCGCGATGTCGCGCTGGGGGTTGTAGCGCACGACCTTGGCCGGGTGGCGCACGTTCTTGTAGTCGATGACCTCAAGGTCGCGGGTGACGCCGGCGACGACGTGGGCGTTCGTCATGATCCGGCCGTCGGCGTAGACGAAGCCGGTGCCCTCGATGTGCTTGTTGCAGCTCTCGGCGTTGCCCTGCACCTTGACGATGGCCCGCTGGGCCCGGCCCAGCTTGGCGCCCTGGAGGATGCTCTGCGCGGGCGGCGGCACGTCGATCAGCGTGTCGGCGCCGATCGCGTCGAAGACGGGCGGGAACTCCGACCGGTCGACGAACTTCTTGAACGGCTGCTGCCAGTTGCGCGCGGCCTGCGGGATCGCGTCGTCGACGGTGGTCAGCAGCGCGGAGTTCTTGACCTGGTCGACCAGCGGGGTGAACGTCGTGGAGACGATCAGCGACCCGATCAGCCAGGCGATCACCAGCACGGACAGCGCGCTGGCGAACGTGCCGCCCACCGCGTCGGCCATCTTGGCCGGCTCCCACGTCACGTGGCTGCGCACGACCGCGCCGACCGTGGAGGAGGCGAACTGGCCGATCGTGGCGGCCAGGAAGACGATCACGATCGCCAGCAGCGCCTGCGGGGTGTCGCCGTCGACGACGGCCTTGGCGACCGGCGGAGCGATGAAGATGCCGAGCACGGCGCCGCCCACGAACCCCACGAAGCTCATCGCGCCGATGATGAAGCCCTGTCGGTAGCCGGATACGCCGAAGGCGATCACGAGGCCGATCAATATGAGGTCAAGCAGATCACCGCGCACGCTTCAAAGGTAACCAGCGATACGGTCAAGTGTGCACGTCTTCCGCCAGGACGGCGTCACCCGCCTGGCTATCTTGAGCGGTATGCCGCCGGCCGAGGGAACAGTGCGCGATCTCATCCAGGCAGCTCTCAGCGACACCGATCCGGACGGCCCGCTGCGCTGGCACGTGATCTGCCAGCTGCGCCAGCGGGCCGACCTGGAGTCGTTCATCGAGGCACGCCGCCTGTGCGCTGCGGACAACGTGGCCGAGCGCCTGCTCGGGGTGGACATCATGGGCATGCTGCGGCCGTTCGTGGACCGTACGCTGCCGGTGCTGCGCTACCTGGCCGCCAGCGAGGACGACGCCATGGTCCTGTACTCGGTGCTGATCGCCTTCGGCCACCTGGCCGACCCCCGCTCGCTGCCTTCGGTGATCGACCTGGCCTGTCACGGCGACGCGAGGGTGCGGTACGGGGCGGCGTACGCGCTGCAGCACGTGCTCGGCGATCCGCCCGACCGGGCCGGCCTGGAGATGCTGCGCACCCTGGCCGCCGACGACGACGCCGACGTGGCCGACTGGGCCTCCCTGGGCGTCTCGCTCAGAGCCCCGGAGTGACCCCGGCGTCCTGCGTCAGGGCGCCGGAGTGGTCCGCTCGCGCAGGCCCAGCCGGACGACCTCGGCCGGCAGGTCCTCCAGCCGCGCCTGGTCCCAGGGACGTTCGAGGCCGCCCTCGCGCAGCACGACGTCGAGCACCATCGCGGTGAACCCCCACACCAGCATGCCCCGCACGTGGAAGGCCGGGCCGGCGAGCCCGCTGGGATGCCGCAACATGACCCGGTTGCCCGGATCGACCAGCTCGGCGATCGGCACCCGCTCCACGGACTCCACCTCGTCGGGCGAGGCCGCGTGCACGGCGGACGGCGTGTGCCACCAGCCGAACACCGGGGTGACCCGGTTGTCGCTGTGGTCGAGGTAGAGCTCGGGCATCGTGCCGAGCACGCGGACGCCGCGCGGATCGACGCCGGTCTCCTCCTCCGCCTCGCGCAGGGCCGCGCCGACCGGGCCGCCGTCGCCGGGATCGACGCCGCCGCCGGGGAAGGCGGGCTGGCCCGCGTGCCTGCGCCCGCGCGAGCTGCGCTGGATGAGCAGCACGTCGGGGCCGAGCGGGCCCTCGCCGAACAACATCAGCACCGCGGCCAGGCGCCCGCCGTCGGCCGGGGGACGCAGGTATCGGGGGACCGTGATGCGCGCGGCCTGCGCCGCCAGCCGTTCGAGCCAGTCGGGCACTTCTGTCACGCCAACCTCCAACACGGCACGGCCTCGATCACTTCCCGCGGCTCGGGGATCAGGAGAAGGGACCGGGCCTGACCAGCTTCTCGGCCTCCGCCTCGCCGGTGGGCCCGGTGCCGAAGGAGGGGCACAGGTTCGCCAGCGGGCACACGCCGCAGGCCGGGCGGCGGGCGTGGCAGATGCGGCGGCCGTGCCAGATCACCCGGTGGGAGAAGATCGTCCACTCGCGGCGGGGCAGCAGCTCGGCCACGATGTGCTCGATCTTGACGGGGTCGGTCTCCTCGGTCCAGCCGAAGCGGCGCACGAGCCGCTGGAAGTGCGTGTCGACGGTCAGCCCCGGCACGCCGAACGCGTTGCCGAGCACCACGTTCGCGGTCTTGCGGCCCACGCCGGGCAGGGTGACCAGGTCTCTGAGCCGACCGGGCACCTCGCCGCGGTAACGCTCGCACACGGCCTGGGCCATGCCGATGATGCTGTTGGTCTTCGCGCGGAAGAAGCCGGTCGAGCGGATGATGTCTTCCATCTCGGCGCGGTCGGCGGCGGCGTAGTCCTCGACGGTGGGGTATTTGGCGAACAGGGTGGGGGTCACCATGTTCACCCGCTTGTCGGTGCACTGGGCCGACAGGATGGTGGCGACCAGGAGCTCCAGCGGGTTGCGGAAGTCGAGCTCACAGTGGGCGTCGGGGTAGGTCTCGGCGAGGATGCGGTTCATCTTGCGTGCCCGCCGTACCAGGGCGAGCTGGGTCTCCGGCTTGCGCCCCGCCGCGTTCGTGGCCATGCCGCAAGACTATGGGAACGGTTGAACCTTCTACGCCGCGTTCGCGTACAACCTGGCGGCTTGGAGGGCGGCGACCATGGGCGATCGGCACAAGGGCGAGTCACTGACCGAGTTCGTCAGCGCGGGCGGACCGTTGCGCGGCGCGGCGCTGCACCGGCTGGCGCTGGGCAGCGCGGCGGCCATGGCCAGGATGCACGCCCATGGCGTGACCGGCCTGCGGCTCACTCCGGACAACGTCGCGCTCGGCACGCGCGGCCAGGTGCTGGTGGGTGTGCAGGGCTCGCCGGGCCGCGGCGGCCAGGCCGCCGACGTGCGGGACTGGGCCGAGCTGGTGAGGTTCGCGAGCGGGTCCGGCGCGCTGCCGCAGCCGCTGCGCGGGATCGTCGAGCGGTGCCGCCGTCCGGAGCCGGCCGGCCGCCCTTCGGCGGCCCATGTCGTACGCGTCCTGCTGGGCCACACGATGGCGACGGCGGTCGCCTCCGTGGACGACCTCCTGCGGAAGTAAGCAGGTCACCCGATTTGTTCATACACTTCAGTGCGCAACACAACAGGGCAATCCCGGGCTAACCCGGGCATTCCCATAGCCTGTGTGTGCCGCCCGGAGTGGGGTGAGTCACAATGGCAGCAGAGGAGGCAGAGTGAACACCGAAGATGTGCTGGGCAAGGCCCCCCTGTTCGCCGCGCTCGACCGCGAGAGCGCCGCGGCGCTGCGGACGAGCATCACCGAGGTCCAGCTGTCCAAGGGACAGACCCTCTTCCACGAGAACGAGACCGGCGACCGGCTCTACGTCGTGCTCGAAGGCAAGATCAAGCTTTCCCGCACCTCGCCCGACGGCCGCGAGAACCTGCTGAGCGTGCTCGGCCCGAGCGAGATGTTCGGCGAGCTGTCGCTGTTCGACCCGCGTCCGCGCACCGCCACGGCGACGGCGCTGACCGACGTGCGCCTGGCCGGGCTGGGCCACGACGACCTGCGCCCGTGGCTGACCGGCCGCCCCGAGGTGGCGCTGCACCTGCTGCGCGCGCTGGCCCAGCGGCTGCGCCGCACCAACGACGTGCTGGCCGACCTGGTCTTCACCGACGTGCCCGGCCGGGTCGCCAAGCAGCTCCTCGACCTGGCCGAGCGGTTCGGCGCCAAGACCGACGACGGCATGCGCGTGCACCACGACCTCACGCAGGAGGAGCTGGCCCAGCTCGTCGGGGCCTCGCGCGAGACGGTGAACAAGGCCCTGGCCGACTTCGCCCAGCGCGGCTGGCTGCGCATCGAGGCCAAGGCCGTGGTCATCCTCGACATGGACCGGCTCTACAACCGTTCCAGGTAGTCGAGCTGGGCCCGCACGGAGACCTCCGCGGCGGGCCAGAGCGACCTGTCGACGTCGGCGTACACGATCTCGACGACCTCCCGCGGCGTGCGCGCGCCCTGCGCCTGCGCCGCCCTGATCTGGTCGAGCCGCTGCCGCCGGTGGGCGATGTAGCCGTCGAGGGCCGCGATCGGGTCGGGCAGCACCGGGCCGTGGCCGGGCAGCAGCGCCCGCGCCCCCAGGCCCTCGGCCGCCGCCCGCAGCCGGTCGAGGCTGCGCAGGTAGTCGCCGAGGCCGCCGTCCTGGGCGATGATCGTGGTGCCCCGGCCGAGGACGGTGTCGCCGGTCAGCATGGCCCGGTCCTGGGGCAGCCAGAAGCACAGCGAGTCGAACGAGTGGCCGGGCGTGGCGTGGACGTGCAGCTCCAGGCCGTCGACCGTGATCACGTCGCCGTCGCCGAGCCCTTCGTCGCCGAGCCGGTGGCGCGGGTCGAGGGCGCGTACGGGGGCGTCGGCCAGCTCGGCGAACCGTTTCGCGCCGCCGCTGTGGTCGGCGTGGCCGTGCGTGAGCAGGATCTGGGTGACCCGCCGTTCGCCCAGATGGTCGCGTACGCGCAGCAGGTGCGCCTCGTCGTCGGGCCCGGGATCGACCACGACCGCGTCGCGGGTGCCGATGACCCAGGTGTTGGTGCCGTCGAGCGTCATGGCGGACGGGTTGGGCGCCAGCAGGTTCTCGGCGTGCTCGGTACGGGAGCCGTCGGGCGTGCCGAGCGGGATGTGCAGGCCGCTCACGGCGTCATCAACCTCATCTCCCCCTCGACCTCCACGGCCGCCGGCAGGATCGCGGTGATCCGCCGCTCCTCGGCCAGCACGGACGCCACGCTGTCGTGCCCGGCCAGCTCGGTGAGCGTGTGGGAGGTGGGCGGCATCAGGAAGATCTCACCCGCGCGCCACAGCTCGATCGCCTCGGCCGGCCGCCGCCACACCACGTGGTCGGCCTCGCCCCCCACGTCGCGCGTGCGCTGGCCCTCGGGCAGCACCGCCACGAAGAACCGGGTGTCGAACCTGCGCTGCTCGATCTCCGGCGTGATCCAGTGGGCCCACGGCTTGAGCAGGTCGGAGCGCAGCACCAGGCCCCGCTTGGCCAGGAAGTCGGCGAAGGCCAGACTGCGGTCGATCAGCGCCAGCCGGTCGGCCTCCCAGTCGTCGCCCGTGGTGTCCTCGACCACGCTGTCCGGCCCCGGCCCCGCCAGCAGCACGCCGGACTCCTCGAACGTCTCCCGCACGGCCGCGCACACCAACCCGCGCGCGACGTTCTCACTGGCGTGGAAGACCTCGCCCCACTCCTTGGGGGACGGCCCGGCCCAGGCCACCGCCTGGTCGGTGTCGCGCGGATCGACGGAGCCGCCGGGGAAGACGTAGGCGCCCGCCGCGAAGGCCATCGTGGACTTCCGCCGGAGCAGGTAGACCTCGGGCCCGCCGCGCGGGCCCGAGCCGCGCAGGATCACCACCGTGGCGGCGTCGCGCGCCGGGACGGGGGCGAGCCGCCCGGCGATGATCTCTCTGGCTCGCGCGGCGAGCTCGTCGGGAAGGGGAAGACCGGCCACCTGACCTCCTACTAGAACATCACTCGGTCATGGTGACACATCCTGATGGTCAGGAGACCTCCGCGATCAGCTCCACTTCCACGGGGGCGTCCAGCGGCAGCGCGGCCACGCCCACGGCGCTGCGGGCGTGCTTGCCCGCCTCGCCGAACACCTCGGCCAGGAAGTCGCTGGCGCCGTTGGCCACCTGGGGCTGCTCGGTGAAGCTCGGCGCGCTGGCCACGAAGACCACGACCTTGACGATCCGCCGCACCCGGGACAGCTCGCCCAGCTCGGCCTTCAGCGCGGCCAGCGCGTTGAGCACGCAGATGCGCGCCTGCGCCTTGCCCTCGTCGACGCCGAGATCGACGCCGAGCTTGCCGGTCTGGTGCAGCTTGCCCTCCAGCATGGGCACCTGGCCGGAGGTGTAGACGAGGTCACCGGTACGGACGGTCGGCACGTACGCGGCCAGCGGGGTCACCGGCTGGGGCAGCTCGTACCCGAGCTCGGCGATCCGCTCCTCGGGGCTCACGCCTTCTCCCGCTTGAAGTAGGCGACGAGCTGCTCGGGCGAGGCGCCCTGGACGACCTGGACGAGCTCCCAGCCGTCGGACCCGAAGTTGTCGAGGATCATCTTCGTGTTGTGGATCAGCACCGGAGCGGTGAGGTACTCCCATTTCTTCATGGCATGACGATCTCATGGAAAGCCGCTTCCCGGCCTGTCACCCCACCCATACGGGGGGCGGTGACCACAATGTGAGCAATCAAACGGTGGCCGTCGAGTTTCGACAAGTAACCGTTCGGTAGCCTCGAAACGTGGACTCTCCGGACACGGATTGGGGCGACGTGCGGCTGCACGTCGTCACCGGCAAGGGCGGCACCGGCAAGACGACCGTCGCCGCCGCCCTCGCCCTCGCACTGGCCGCGGGCGGGCGCAAGGTGCTGCTCGTCGAGGTGGAGGGCAGGCAGGGCATCGCCCAGATCTTCGACCTGCCGCCGCTGCCCTACGAGGAGCGCAAGATCGCCGTCGCGCCCTCCGGCGGCGACGTGTACGCGCTGGCCATCGATCCCGAAGAGGCCATGCTCGAATACATGGAGATGTTCTACGGCATGCGCAGGGCCGGACGCGCGCTGACCAAGATGGGCATCGTCGACTTCGCCACCACCGTGGCCCCCGGGTTCCGCGACGTCCTGGTCACCGGCAAGACGACCGAGGCCGTGCGCAGGCGGGGCAAGAACGGGCGCCGGGTCTATGACGCCGTCGTCCTCGACGCGCCGCCCACCGGCCGCATCACCCGCTTCCTGAACGTCACCCAGGAGGTCGCCGGCCTGGCCAAGGTCGGACCGATCAAGAACCACTCGGAACTCGTGAACGGCGTCGTGAAGTCCAGGGAGACGATGGTGCACTTCGTCACTCTCCTGGAGGAGATGCCGGTGCAGGAGACCCTCGACGGGGTCGCCGAATTGCGCTCGGCCGGGCTTCCCGCAGGTTGCGTTTTCATCAACATGGTCCGTGAATCACTGCTTCCACCGGCCGCTCTTGACATGGCTGTCAAGGGCCGATTCGACGTGGGCGAGCTGGCGCTCGGCCTGAAGGCGGCCGGTCTCGCCGACACCTCCGACGCCGCCGCGATGGCCGAGGCGCTCGCCGAGGAGGTCGTCGAGCACGCCCACCGCACCGAGCTGGAACACGCCGAGCGCGAGTCGCTGGCCGAGGCCGGCCTGCCGCGCGTCGAGCTGCCGCTGCTGGCCGACGGCGTCGACCTGGCCGGCCTGTACGAGCTGGCCGAAGTCCTCCGCACCCACCGGGGAGCAGTGTGAAGAAGCCCATCCCCCTCGACGTCGACGCGATCCTCGACGACAAGGGCACCCGGATCATCGTCTGCTGCGGCTCCGGCGGCGTCGGCAAGACCACGACCGCCGCGGCCCTCGGCCTGCGCGCCGCCGAACGCGGCCGGTGCGCGGTGGTGCTGACCGTCGACCCGGCGCGCCGCCTGGCCCAGTCGATGGGCCTGACCGAGCTGGACAACACCCCGCGCCTGGTCAGCTCGCCCGACGGCGGCGGCCAGCTCTTCGCCATGATGCTCGACATGAAGCGCACGTTCGACGAGATCATCGAGGCGCACGCCGACCCCGAGCGGGCCCGCCAGATCCTGTCGAACCCCTTCTACCAGTCGCTGTCCTCCAGCTTCTCGGGCACGCAGGAGTACATGGCGATGGAGAAGCTCGGCCAGCTCCGCCGCTCCGACGAGTGGGACCTGATCATCGTGGACACGCCGCCCTCGCGGTCGGCGCTGGACTTCCTGGACGCGCCGGAGCGGCTCGGCCGCTTCCTCGACGGGCGGTTCATCCGGCTGCTCACCGCCCCCGCCAAGGCAGGCGGGCGCAGCGCGTTCCGGCTGCTCAACGCCGGGTTCGGGTTGATGGCCGGAGCGATGACCAAGCTGCTCGGCGCACAGGTGATCAAGGACCTGCAGACGTTCGTGTCCGCCCTGGACGCCGTGTTCGGCGGGTTCAGGCAGCGGGCCGAGATGACGTACCAGCTGTTGCAGGCGCCGGGCACGGCCTTCCTCGTGGTGGCCGCGCCGGAGCGCGACGCGATGAGGGAGGCGTCGTACTTCGTGGAACGGCTCGCCGAGGAGCGCATGCCGCTCGCCGGACTCGTGGTGAACCGGGTGCACGTGTCGCCCGGCTCGGCGCTCTCGGCGGCACGCAGCGCCGCCGCGGCCGAGGACCTGGAGTCGAGGGGCGAACACGAGTTGACGGCCGCTGTGCTGCGGCTGCACACCGGCCGGATGCAACTCGCCACTCGCGAGAGCCGCGAGCAGGAGCATTTCGTCTCGGCTCATCCCACGGTGCCCGTGGCACAGGTACGTGCGATGTCCGGAGATGTCCACGATCTAGCCGGACTGCGGCAGATCGGGAACCTGTTGGCGAGCGCGTAGAGAAAGCACGGCCGACGGGCGGCGCCGGCCGTGCTCTCCCGCCGCGGGCCAGATCAGCCCGCGATCAGCTCATTGGTCCGTTCGTACTCTTCCTTCGCGGACTCGAGCAGGTCGCGCCACGAGTCCACGTCGGGCCGGCGCCTGAGCAGCGCACGGCGTTCGCGTTCGGTCATACCGCCCCACACCCCGAACTCGATGCGGTTGTCCAGCGCATCGGCGAGGCATTCGGTACGGACCGGGCATCCTCGACAGATCAGCTTCGCCCTGTTCTGTGCGGCGCCCTGGACGAACAGCGCGTCCGGGTCCGCACCCTTACAGGCGGCACGGGAGGTCCAATCCGTGATCCACATTTTTCGACCCCACTCCCCTTAGGTGGTCAGTCGTCATTTGGGGCCGACGGGCGCGGGCGCCGAGCCTCCGTATTCAGTTGCCGCAGAGGATGAACGTACGCAACTTCACGTTCGGGCCGACAGACCCCAGAGGACCAATTTCTCGCCGGACTGTTGACCGGGAATGACTAGTCACCCCTCCCAGTCAAGGCGAAATGGTGTCGTGTTACCGATAAGGACAGTGTTTCGACGTACCCTTGGGAGCGTGCAAGCGAAGGGCAAAGACCGCTCCCACCCGCTCCTCAGCGTCCTGCGTCTGATCATCGCCGGGACGGCGGCGGGTGTGCTGGCGGCGGCGGTGGCGCTGCCGGCGGTCGGCGGGGCGGGCGTGTCGGCCAAGACCGCCATGGACGGACTCGAACTCAAGCCCAGGGAACTCGACGAACCCCCGCTGCCGGAACGCACGAAGCTGGTCGACGCCAACGGCAAGCAGATCGCCCAGTTCTACTACGAGAACCGGCAGTCCGTGACCCTCGACAAGGTCGCGCCCATCATGCAGACCGCGCTGATCGCGATCGAGGACTTCCGCTTCTTCGAGCACGGCCCGATCGACGTCGAGGGCACCGCCCGCGCCCTGGTGAAGAACCTCACCGGCGGCGGCGTCATGCAGGGCGGCTCCTCGATCACCCAGCAGTACGTCAAGCAGGTGCTGGTCAACAAGGCCGAGACGCCGGAGGAGCAGCAGGCGGCCATCGCCCCGACGATGTCCCGCAAGCTCCAGGAGCTGCGGTACGCCATGGCGATCGAGCGCAAGTACAGCAAGCAGCAGATCCTGGAGAAGTACCTCAACATCGCCTACTTCGGCGCGGGCGCGCACGGCATCCAGGCCGCGGCCAGGCGCTTCTTCGACAAGCCCGCCTCCGAGCTCGACCTGTCGGAGGCCGCCACGCTGGCCGGCGCCGTCCAGAACCCGGCCCGCACCGACCCCAACGTCGGCCCCGAGTCCCGCGAACGGCTGCTGATGCGCCGCAACACCGTGCTCGACCGGATGGCCGAGATCCACAAGATCACGCGGGCGGAGGCCGACGCGGCCAAGGCCGAGAAGCTCGGCTACAAGGACGTCAAGTTCCCCGGCGGCTGCGAGGCCAGCAAGTTCCCGTACTTCTGCCTCTACGTCCAGTACGAGATCCTCAACAACGACGACTTCGGCAAGAACCAGGACGAGCGCAGGAAGCTGCTCCAGCGCGGCGGCATGACGATCAAGACCACGCTCGACCCCAAGATGCAGAAGGCCGCCGAGAAGGCCATCAAGAAGTACGTCAGCCCCAAGGACAAGCCCGTGGCCGCGCAGGCCATGGTCGTGCCCGGCACCGGCGAGATCAAGGCGATGGCGGCCTCGCGCAAGTTCGGCGGCAGCAAGAAGAAGAACGAGATGAGCTACAACGTCGTCGCCGACGCCGCGCACGGCGGCGGGCGCGGGTTGCAGCAGGGCTCGACGGCCAAGGCGTACACGCTGGCCACCGCCCTGGAGGAGGGCCTGAAGTACGGCGACGGCTTCCCCTCGCCGGCCGGGTTCACCGCGAGCGGCTACAACTCGTTCAAGGACTGCAAGGGCGAGAACGTCGGCGACCCCTCGCACACCGCGCACAACTCCAGCGAGGGCGGCGGCGGTTTCAAGACCCTGCAGACCGGCACGTGGGGCTCGGTGAACACGTTCTTCCTCAAGCTGGAGCAGGAGGTCGGGCTCTGCAAGGTCGTCAAGCTCGCCAAGCGCCTCGGCGTCAAGCGGGCCGACGGCGGCAAGCTGCGCGAGGTCGAGACGTTCACGCTGGGCGTCAACGAGGTCGACCCCGTGACGATCGCCAACTCCTACGCCGTGTTCGCCTCGCGCGGCCAGTACTGCAAGCCGCTGGCCATCACCGAGATCAAGGACAGGAACGGCGCCGCCAAGCAGTACAAGCCGAAGTGCTCGCAGGTCATGGAGGAGGAGGTCGCCGACGCGGTCAGCGGCATCCTGTCGGGCGTGTTCACCAAGGGCACGATGAGCGGCGTGGGCGGCATCGGTCGTGACGCGGCCGGCAAGACCGGGACGACCGACGACTACATGTCCGCCTGGTTCGCCGGTTACACCCCGAACCTGTCCTCGGCCGTGAGCCTCGGCGACCCGCGCGGCGCCTCCACCCACAAGCTGATCGGGGTCACGATCGGGGGCCAGTACTTCCCGTACGTGTACGGCGCCTCGATCTCCGGGCCCATCTGGAAGCAGGCGATGATGCAGGCGCTCAAGGGGGTGGAGCCGGTGGAGTTCACGCCGGTGGACCACTCGCGGTTCGGCGGCTGCTCCGACAAGTGCGCGCCGAAGCCCAAGAAGAAGAAGCGCGACGGCGACGAGGGGCCCAGGGACGGCGATCCGTTCGACAACTTCTTCGGCGACCACAACGACCGCGGCGACGGCGGCGACGGCGGCGACGGCGGCGGGGACGGGCGCGGGCCGGGCGACTGGCAGCGGCCGGGCAACGGGTTCGGCGGCGGAGGGCTCGGCGGAGGACTCGGCGACGGGCTCGGCGGCCAGGCCAACCTCGGGCCCACAGCCCCGGCGGCCCGAACCCGCCGCTGAGAGACACTGGGCGGCCCCGAACGGCCTTGGCCACCGATTGCCCCTCTATGGCCGCCCAGCCCCTCGCACAACGCCTTCAGAGGCTCCGTGGGGACGGCCCTCAGCCGGCCGTCCCCGACCACCTCCCACAACGCCCCTCACCCAGACGCCGCGGCCCGCTCGCCGCGGCCGCCCGGCGAACCGGCAGCGCCGCTCCCTCGGACCACCACCGCCTGCAGGCCAGTTGCCGCCCCCTCGGGCCGCCACGTCGGACCGCCGCCACCGTTCCGTCAGAACGCCGCAGCCGTCTAGGACCGCTAGCGCCACGTCGGACCATCGCCGCGGCTCCTTCGCACCACCACCGCCTCTAGGCCGCTGCCGCCACCACGAGCCGCTCCGTCGGACCGCCGCTGCCATGTGAACCGCCACCGCCCTGTCGGGCCGTCGCCGCGACCGCGGACCACTTGCGTCGTCCTGTGGGGCCGCTACCGCCCCAAGGCTGGTGTCCCGAGGGCGGCGTCCCGAGGCTCGGGTCGCGGGGGCGGCGTCCCACGCGAAGGCGTCCCGTGCGAAGGCGGCGCGGTGTGGCGATCGGTGGGGGGAAGGGGGCCGGGGTCAGGCGGTGAGGCGGGCGCGGACGGCGGCGGCGACGCGGCCGCCTTCGGCCCTGCCCGCGACCTTGGGGTTGACCACCTTCATGACCTGCCCCATGGCCTGCGGCCCCGACGCGCCGGTCTCGGCCACGGCCGCGTCGACGATCTGGGCCAGCTCCTCGTCGGAGAGCTGCGCCGGCAGGTACTCCTCCAGCACCGCCTGCTCGTCCAGCTCGGCCTGGGCCTGCTCGGTGCGTCCGGCGTTCTGGAACGCCTCGGCGGCCTCGCGCCGCTTCTTGGCCTCCTTGGTCAGCACCTTGATGACCTCGTCATCGCTGAGCTCCCTGGCCGCCTTGCCCGCCACCTCCTCGACGTTCACGGCCGCCAGAGCCATGCGAATCGTCCGGAGACGGACTTCGTCCCGGCTCTTCATCGAGGCCGTGAGATCGGCCTTCAGCTTGTCCTTCATTGCGCTCATGCGGTCCATCTTGCCGTCTGCCGGGACGGCTCGTGCCCGTTGTCAGGCATCATGAGTACGTGAGGAAAGCCGTCGCAGTGCCCCTGTCCATGATCGGTCTCGGCCTGGCCGGGCTGGGCTACGCCTCCGTCGTGGAGCGCAACTGGTTCCGCCTGCGCCGCTTCGACGTGCCGGTGCTGGAGCGCGGGCGGCGTCCCGTACGCGTGCTGCACCTGTCCGACCTGCACCTGACCCCCAGGCGCACGATGCTCATCAACTGGGTGCGCTCCCTGGGCGCCCTGGAGCCCGACCTGGTGGTCAACACCGGCGACTCGATCGCCCACCCCGAAGCGGTCCCCGCGCTCCTGCACGCCCTGGAGCCGCTGCTGTCCCGTCCCGGTCTGTTCGTCTACGGGTCCAACGACCTCTACGCCCCCCAGCCGAAGAACCCGGCCCGCTACCTCTGGCGTACCTCGAAGAACGACCGCCGTCAGCACATCCCCAACCTCCCGTGGGAGGAACTGGGCGCCGGCATGGCCGCCGAGGGCTGGCTGGACATGAACAACACCACCGCCCGCGTCAAGATCGGCGACCTCGACGTCGCGGTGGCGGGCATCCACGACTCCCACATCTCCCGCGACCGCTACGACCTGGTCGCCGGCCCGGCCCCCGCCGACGCCGACCTCCGCCTCGGCGTCATGCACTCCCCCGAGCCCCGCAACATGACCCGCTTCGCCGAAGACGGCTACCAGCTCCTGCTCGCCGGCCACACCCACGGCGGCCAGCTCTGCGTCCCGTTCTACGGCGCCCTGGTCACCAACTGCGGCATCGACCGTGCCCGTGTGAAGGGCCTGAGCCGGCACGAGAACGCCTGGCTGCACGTGTCCGCCGGCCTCGGCACCTCGCCGTACGCACCGGCCCGTTTCGCGTGCTTCCCGGAGGCGACGTTGCTCACGCTGGTTCCGCGACGCTGAGGCGGTCACGAGTACCCGCGAAGTCCGCTAGACTTTCTCAAGCACGCGCAAGACGGGCGTGCACCGGGGTGTAGCGCAGCTTGGCAGCGCGCTTCGTTCGGGACGAAGAGGTCGTGGGTTCAAATCCCGCCACCCCGACACAGTTTGACCAGGTAGAGGGTCTGATCCGCTAAGCGGGTCGGGCCCTTTTCCATTTCCGGCAGTCGACGGGAGTCATCTCATTCGGACTCATCCCGTTGGCTTGTCACCGAAGGTCGTGTTCACGGTGTGGGCGCCCTTGGTGATCATCGGCTTGAGCTGGTGCCGGTAGACCGCTTCTGTGACGTCTGTGCCCGGCGTGCCCCATGAGATCGGCGATGGGGACGCCCTGGTCCCTCATGGTGGAGACGAACGATTTACGTAGTTCGCGAGGTGTCCAGCCGGTTCCGATTCGCCTTGCTTGACCGCGCCACACGGGATGGTCAAGGTTGAGGTTCTTCGGTGTGCTTACGACGTTCAGCCCCGCCGTGCCGCCGAGACGGCACCGAGTCCCGCCTAGCAGTAGAAATTCACCGAACTGCCCGTCATCGGGCGACTTGATCCCCTCGCTACGATACGCGGCGTGAGCGATGACTCTTCCGTGATGAGCACCGGGCGCCTGGAGGCGTTCAGCGACGGCGTTTTCGCCATCGCAATCACCCTGCTGGTGCTTGAGATCCGGCTGCCCGAAGGCTGGGAAGAGGACCTCGGGGGTGCGTTGATCGGCCTGTGGCCGTCCTACCTCGCCTACATGGTGACGTTCCTGCTGGTGGGGATGATCTGGATGAACCACCATCGGATGTTCCACTTCATCCAGAGGACTGACGGCCTGCTGCTGGCCCTCAACGTGCTCCTCCTGATGGATGTCGCCTTCCTGCCGTTTCCCACGCATGTGCTGGCCGAGGCGCTGCACGCCGACCACGGCACCCAGATGGCCGCCGTCTTCTACGGAATCGTGCTGGTGATCGGCGGCATCTTCTACAACGCCGTGTGGTGGTACGCCTCGTCAGGGCATCGTCACCTCGGCGGGCACATCACTCCGGCCGAGGCGCGCTCGTTGCGATTTCGCTGGGGCATGGGGCCGGTGCTCTATCTCGTCGCGACCGTCATCGGCGCGCTCAGCGCGATTGGCGCGCTCGTGTTCTACGTGTTGCTGCTGATCTTCTACATGTTCGACATGCGCCCCAGGCGACAGGCTGCGTAGCACCCGGCAGGCCATCATCGACGGCGGCGGTGGCCTGTCGAGAGCGTTGCCCATGCAGGATCGCACGGGCAGACAGCCTCATCGAAGTGCGAAAAGTCGCAACAGGTCTGCTTGCTCGGGGGTTACTGAAAGTGCCGGGCTATGTGCGTTCGGGTAAATCTCCGTTGCCGCCCACTGCGCTGCTCGAACGCTGGAGGCGGCTCCGATCTTGACGCCGCGCGCACGGAGCTCCGCCAGCAACTGCTTGGAGTCGAACAAGTACACCGACTCGATACACCAAGGACGAGTGCCGCCTCGCGACGAAGCCGCCGGAGATGCAGGCCCCGTCAGCACGAGGTAGTAGTCGAGCACTGTCCGCTCGGTGACGTCCAGTAGGCCCTCGCGCTTGAGATACCACTTCACATTGACAGTGCGGCCACGCAACGGACCGGACGTGAACTGGCCATCGACTGCGGCGGCCACGGCGGACGTCTCCAACTGGATTCCGAAGACTTGCGCTGCGATCCACTCGCCCAGATGGCCCGCGGTCATGGGACGCTGGATAGTCGCTGCGATCTTCTCATCGACACCGTTCCGCTCCCTCAGCAACGCGGCAATCTGTTTCACATCGGCGTCGCTCATGCCGCTCTGCCTTCCACTCCCGGCCTACATGTCGAGGTGTTACGCCTACCGAAAGACCGGAGAGTCAGCGAAGTGCCGGTCGCACACCGCCCACCAACTCTCTCCGCGGGCATCACGCACCAGGACGCTTCGGGTCGCCTGATTCGGGCAAGGTGCTCCCCACGTGCATTCGCCTCGCCGCGCTGGACTCTCGGTGCCGTGCGCGCCGGCATTCCACTCACGTTCTTCTATGAGCTCCACGCCTTCAACATAGACCTTGCGGTTTCCGCCGTCTCCATGGTGAAACAAAGCGAAGGACGCCGCCCGAGAACTCGGTGGGACCACCTGCCTACGCGTACATCGCCAGATCAGATCTCACCCGCGGCGCCGGGGGGCTCACTGCACGGGTGAGGTGGCGAGTTCGGTGGGTGCCGCGGTGAAGGGACCAGGCAGGACGGTCCGTGTCGGGTTCTTTCTACTGGTTCGCGGGTTGGTAGCCGTCCGGCAGGCCGTTCTTGACGTACCGGGTCTTGCCGGTTGCCAGGTCGAGGAAGAAGGTTCTGCGCTCCCCCGCCCCCGCGTTCTCCCGGAGAACCTGGAAGGGGCCCTTGGTCGACCAGCCCTCGCCTGCTTCGATCGCATCCCCGCCGGGGAGGCGGGGGCGCACGCGGTGGATGCGCTTGCGGGTGGTGAGGTCGTAGGTCTCGACGAGTTCGCCGTAATCGCTGATGACCACGAGCCGGCTGCGGTCCGGCTTGAGGAAGGCGGTGCGGGAGTCCAGAAGCACGTCGCGGATGGCGATGTTCAGCAGTTCCTTGCCGCGATGGTCGTGGGCCACCAGGCGGGAATCCGTCGTGGTCACCACGCCTGCGGAGTTGACCTCAAGCACTTGCAGCGCGCCGGGAAGCGTGATCTCGTTCCACGACTTGGTGTCGATGACGCGGGTGCCGTTCTTGGTCAGGGCGACGTACCGGCCGCGGTCGCTGATGCTCACCTCGGGCACGTCCGCGTCGGCGAGCCGGCCGCTGAGATCACGCCGGTTCCCCGCGTGTTCGTGAACCATGCGGCGCGAGGTCCGGTCCAGGTAGACGGCGGTTCGCCGATCGGGGCTCACCACGAACGGCGCCGCCCTCGGCGCCCCGCCCTTCATGAGGACGTACGGCGCGGCCTGCGGGAACGGGTCGCCGTCCACCAGCCAGTAGCGGCACGGGTCGTCCATCTGATCGGACCATGGGCAGGTGGGCCTTTTCACCTTGCCGATTTTCCGGAAGGAAGCCTGCTGCTCCGGAAACTGCCGGGGCGTCGTGTACTGCTGCGGTTCGCTCGCCGGCTCCTGCCGGGGCGCGATGAGCACACCGGCGAGCACTGTCGCGATTCCCGCCAAATAGCCGGTGCGAACAGACCATCGGCGAATGGCCGACTCCGTCTGGTCCGGCATTTCCGGCCGGGCCTTTCGCTCGCCGCGCGATATCACCGTCACCACCGCGACCACGAGGGCAGCATGGGCCAGCCGGGTCGAGGTGAATCCGCGCGATATCAGAAGGTAGCAACCTGTCACGGCGGAACCGCACACGGCGAGCAGCCAAGCTCGTCGATAAAGGGCGTCAGCGGCCGGCGGCCGTACGACACCGAGAACCGGAACCGCGCACCAGCCCAGAACGAGATAGAACGGATCCGCAGTCAGCCCCGCCACAGGGGCGGCGAGGACCACGGCCACCAGCCGCCACCGGCGCAGCCCAGCGAAATAGGCGACGATCCGGCGGCCATTGGCGCTGGTGACGGTGAGGCCCGTCAGAACGGCGAACCGGTCGAGGCGCCCCTGACTGAGGGGCACGGCTGCGGCCAGTACGGTGACCAGCACCGCCACCCAGAAAATCACCGGGGGTATCGTCACAAGGCGCCACGATATATGGTTCCGTCTCGTGAGTTCAGCGGATATATGGCAGCAATTCGGCGTTGCCCGGCGTACGCGACGATTGCCGCTCGTGGTGTCCTGTTGTCTCGTGCTGACGTGTGTGGCGGGGGGTTTGTCGTGGTCGGGGGCGATAACGCCGCAGACCAACTGGCTAATCGACGACTTCTTTGTCGGGGCTCAGGTGGACGACAATGGCGTGCTGTCCACCAGGGCCGAGATCGAGCTTGAGAACGAGGCGATTTCCCCATTCACCATCACGGATATCTCGCTGTCCATACCGGGGCTGCGCCTGCTCCCACCCGAGGAATCGCTGGGCGAATCGGCCGAGATCACTGTTGAGGGCGACGGATTCGGCACGGTGAGCCGGCGCATCGTCATCACCGACTGCGGGGCGGTGCCGCACGAGCCGCAGCCGATCCGATTCACCTACCGGACCTGGCTGGGGTCGGGTTCGTCGGATGTGACGCCGGCTTCGTGGGAGAAGACAGGGAGGACGGACCGTGTTCCCGTCGCCTGGCAGCGCGGCCTGGCCACGATGGCGTGCAACAAGGCGGTGAGCGGCGAGTTCTGACCGCCGCCCCACACGAGAAGGGCACTGCGCGTGCGTCCCGTCACGAAGATCGCCACCGGGCTGGTCATCGCCTTCGGCGCCCTCCGCTTCAACGGCCTCGACCTGCTGTTCGACCCCGTCGGCTGGGGACTGTGCGCCGACGGGCTGCTGCGTCTGCAGCGGCCGGGCGACGCCTTCGCCAGGGCCCAAGCGTGGGCGGTCGGCATGATCCCCGTCTCACTGGTGGCCGTCTTCACGGGCGGTACGCCTACGTACGAGCCGATCACGTACATGATCGGCACCGCCGCCACGGTCGGCGGCCTGGTCACCGTCTGGCTGATCGCGGACGCGCTCATGACCCGGATGCGCTCGGGGGGCGGCAGCTCACAGGTCCCCCTGCTGGACGTGTTGCGCTGGGCGGTGACGGGTCTGGGCACGGCCGGCCTGCTGGCCGCTCACGGCTACAGCGAGTTGTCACCCGTCCTGCTCGTCGGCTGGTTCGTCGCGCTCGTCGCCCTGGTCGTCGTGCTCTATCGCGCGGCCGGCAGGCCGGAGTTCTCCGCCGTCCCGCCGGCCTCCGACGACAAGGTCGGCTCCGGGTAGCGCGATGACGATCACGTCTCAGGCGGGCATCCGGCCTTCTCCTTCAGCGTGCGCACGAGGTCGGCGGGCAGGTCCGAGTCGCTGACCTGGACTGCCGCCTTACCGGCCATCGTCAGGTAGCCGCCGACGACGTGCATGGTCTCCGGGACCGACGCCTTGGTCACCGGCTCGGTCTCCTTGCCCTCCTTCGTCCAGAAGGCGGGACCGAGGACGTCGAACGCCTGGATGTCCACCCCCCGGTCCTTGAGCAGGGCGCGCACCTCGCTGACGGGCCTGTTGTAGTACGGCGCGCAGTGCATGGGCTCGCCGGGCACGTCGAAGCCGGTGATGATCTGGTATTCCTCACCGGGACGCGCCTCCCGGCCGAGGACGAGCTCGGCCGAGCCCTTGAAGTCCCGGCGGACCTTGATGCTGATCGGGCAGCCGCCCACCGTCTCGCAGCCTTCCTGCCGGTCGATCACCTTGATCCCGTCCGGTTCCACCGTGCTCGGGGCGACCGAGCCGACGTTGCTCGGCGTGGAGGGCAACAGCCGCAGCTTGACGTCGAGCCCGGCCTCGCGCAGCTGCTGCTGGTACACCTCCGGCTTGGCGAACACGTCCTTGACCTCGATGACGAAGTAGCCCCCCTCGTCCTTGACGTCGAGGGCCGAGGCCGAGGCGGGCCCGAGGGTGACGATGACGGCCAGCGACGCCGCGAGGGCGCCCAGCGCGGCCGGCAGCGCGAGCAGGGCGCGCCGCCTCCTGCGCGCGGGCAGGGCCGGGGCGGGCTCCTCGTCCATGATCTTGTACATCGTCTCCTTGGCGCCGGGCGTCAGCCCCGGCCCGGCGGGCGGCGCGAGCCGCCTGACGATGTCGTCGAGCTGCGGGTTCATGAGGTCTCCTTGGCGAGACGGACGGCCCGCGGGCCGTACCGGGCGAGATCGGGGTCGTCGGCGGCGAGCTCGACGGCCAGACGCTTGCGCGCGCGGTGCAGGCGCTGCCGGACGGCGAGGCGCGAGCAGCCGAGCACCTGCGCCAGCTCGGCATTGCCGAGCCCCTCCCAGGCGACGAGCGAGAGCACCTCGCGGTCGTCGGCGGACAGCCGCATGAAGGCCGCGCGGGCGGTCTCGGGCACGGCGTCCGCCCCCGGGTCCGCCGCGTGGTCCGCCGCCGGGCCGGTCCATTCCGCGAGCTCGGCGCGCAGGCGCGTGGTGAGGGCCGCCCTGCGGGACTCGCCGCGGCGGTGGTTGGCCAGGGTGCGCCGGGCCACGCCGTACAGCCAGAGCCGGGCGCGGTCGCCGGTCGGCACCTCGCCGAGCCGCCGCCAGGCGGTCGTGAACGTCTCGGCGATGACGTCGGCGACGTCGTGAGGGTCGTCGCTGCGCCGCCGCACATGGCCGGAGACGGTCGCGTAGTGCTCGGTGTAGAGCTCCTCGAAGCGCTGCCGGGGGTCCGGTGGGCCCACGCGGTCGTCCCTTCCGTAGGGGTATGTCACAACAGGCAGGTGTCCGGATGGTTCCAGGCGTGACAGACGAATACGCAGAAGGCCGCCTCCGGCTCCGGAAGCGCGCCTTCTGGTCGGGGTGTTCCGACAGGCCCGAGCCGCCGGGGTCGTAGACGATCTCTCAGGGGGGACAGGTTGACGTAGATCATGCCGGCGAGCTCGGTGACCTGGATCCGGTCGAGGCAGACCGTGGAGGGGTCGAAGCCGGGCATGCCGCCGGTGTTGCGCGCTCGTCCCAGGCGGCCGGTCAGGTCGAAGTTCCAGGCGTGGGACGGGCACCGGCCACCGTCCCCGTCACGTAGCCGCCCGGCGTCCGCAGGCGTTCCACGTGACACGGCCACTGCCAGGAACGGGCGAAGATGGCCCGCTGGTCGATGTCGTGCCATTTCGGGTCGGTATAGGCGTCGGCGTGCAGGGACATCGACAGTGCGGGATCGGGATGGTGTCCGGCGGAGATGTGAGCGAATTCGGGGGTCACCGTACCTCCGATGCAGAACATGAGCCGCATTGAGGCCATTGAGAAATTGCGGGCCGGTTCAAGGCTCAGTTCCGTCGTTCTGTTCCGGCCGGGACTGGCGTAATCAAGAGCATTGGTGGGATGATCCTATGACTATTGCCGATATCAGGAGAATGGGGTTGTCGAATGAGTCCTTCTTCCCGGGCGCTGCCCATGGCGGGGTTCATGTTCTCCGCCGTCGGGGTGGGCGGTGTGGTTCTGCAGATGTTGAGCGTGGCCTATCCCGACGGCGATCCGGCGAAGGCGCGGGCGGCCGCGGAGTTGTTGCGCCAACTGGCCGGGCGCGTGAACGCCAGCCTTGACGACGTGGAGGAGGTCGCGGCCCGGGTCTGGCTGCCACCGAACAGCGGAGCGGGCATCGACGCGTTCCGGACGTATTTCAACCGGGAGATCGCACCCTATCCGCCGCGCGTCTCCGCCTACATCCGCGGACTGGCGGACGCGGTCGAGGATTACGCGGAATTGCTGGAACGGACCCAGCACGCGTTGCGCACGATGGCCATGATCCAGTGGATCGAACTGCTGATGTTCTTCTGCTGGCCCGCGATCGACAAAAAGGTCCAGGTGCTGATCAACTGGGCGATGCGCAGGTCGCAGGCGCGGCTGCTGCTCAAGATGTTCGAGAACGCCGTAGGGAAGCGGTTCATCTACGCCGTCGGGGGCAGCCTGGCCTACACCGTGCTCGACCAGGCGGTCGTCGACGGGCTCAAGCTGGCGCGCGGCGAGGACACCGGCTCCTGGGGGGACCGCGGCGAGTACATGCTGAAGAACTTCGCGGCGGCCATGGTCTTCTACCACGTGGACCCGGCCAACTTCGGCAAGGCCGCGAACGTGCTGCCGAAGAACCCGGCGGCGCGTAACGCGGTCGTGTTCCTGACCGGGTCCACCATCTTCAGCACCACCGCCAACGCGCTCAACCGGCCGGGCGACGTCGTGGACGACCCGGTCAGCCTGTTGCCGACCTGGCAGCAGATGCTCGCCAAGCTGGGGGTCGCCGCGGGCCAGGACCAGTTCAGGCGGTGGCGCCGGTACTGAGTGCCGGTCACGTCGTCAGTCCCGGGTGAAGCGACGGACCTCGTCGGCGAAAGGGGTCAGACCGGTCGTCATCAGGCCGGTCATCTGGGCGGCGAGGTCCTCGGCGGCGGCGTTCGCGGCGGCCAGGACGGCCTCGGCCAGGGCGTCCGCGCCCAGTCGCATGGCCCGCGGATCGATGCGCAGGCCGCCGAGCGCGCCGGTCGGCAGCACCTCGGCCCTCACCTGGCCGTCGGCGGCCTCGCCACGGCCGCGGACGGCGTCGAGGCTCTCCTGCAACTCCTCCAGCGGGCGGATGTCGGCCTGGAACTGGCCGAGGAGCCGGCGCATCTCGTCGTCGAGGTAGGGGGTGGGGTCTTCGGGGGTGGTCATCGGGGGCTCCAGGGGTGTCAGGCGAACTGTCCGTCGGGGGCGAGCTTGGGCGGGTCGGACACTTCGGGCAGGGAGGCGATGGTGGCCCAGTTGGCGACGTCGAAGCTGGTCCGCATGTCGGCCAGGCGGTCGGCCACCGCCGGATAGACGTCGCGCAGGGCGTCGACGTAGGTCTCGGCCTTCTCCAGGGCCGTCACGTAGTTCTTCTTGAAGGTGTTCGCGGTCTCGTCGGTGCCGGCGAAGTCGCCCAGCGCGTCGAGGGCGTCGAGGATGCGGCGGGTGTCGGTCGCGAACTCGGTGCGCTCGGCGAGGAAGGCGCCGGCGGCCTTGGTGAAGGCGGTGCCGTGCACCTCGGTGGTCGGCATCCCGGAGCCCTGGGGGGCGGCCGGGGCGGGGGTCGAGGGGGTGGCGCTCGGGGCCGGAGCCACCCCTGAAGGGCTCGGCGTCGCACTGGGGGTGGTGGTCGGGGTCGGGGTCCCAGTGGGGGTCGGGGTCCCGGTCGGGGTCGGGCTGCCGGTCCCGGTCGGGGTGGGTGTCCCGCTTGGGGTTGGCGTCCCGGTGGCAGTCGGGGTCCCGGTCGGAGTCGGGGTCGCGGTGGGTGACGGGGTTGCCGTGGAGGTCGGGGTGGGGGTGGGGTACGGGGTCGTGGGGCTGGGGGTCGGGGGCTCGCTGGGGGTCGGGGGCGTGGGGCTCGGGGCGGGGGTACCGGTCGGGGTGGGGGTGGGCGGCTCGTAGGTGGGCATGACGGTTCTCCTGTCGGTACGTGGCCGCCGGCGGGCACACGAGAGTTGTCCACAATACCGACAGGAATACAGGGCAGGGGCTACGGCTCGTATACGGGGGCTAGATCGGCGAAGATGCGGTAGTCCGAGATCAGGCCGTCGTCCCGGGTGCGCCAGATCGACACGGCCACCACCGCGGCCTCCTTGCCGTCGAGCCGCCGGTACGTCACCTCGGTCTCGGCGATCGTGTCGGCCCCCGCCTGCCAGTCCCGGACGATCTGGTGCCGCAGGCCGCCGATGGTCGAGTAGAACGTCCGCAGGCCGGCGGCGACGGCGGCGCGTCCCACCATGGGCTCGGCGTTGCCGAACACCAGGGTGGCGTCCTCGGCCAGCAGCTCGGCGAACTTGTCGGGGTCGAACGAGTCGACCACCTGGAAAACGCGTCGTACCACATCGTGGGACATGTTGATCATTCCTCACGTGGACGGGGTCGCTGCTGCGGACGATACGGGACGACGCGTTCCCGTGCGACAGGCCGGCGCGTCCGGCGCGTCCGGCGCACAGCCGGGCGTTCCGGCGGGCGCTCAGGCGGGCGAGGCCCCGCCGGGAGCGGGCGGCGACTCGAAGGTGATCGACACGATGGCGCTGATGGCCAGGTTGTGCTCCCGGACGCCGGAGGTCCGCTCCGAGGACTCGACGGTGACGACGGAGTCGCCCCGGCGGGTGACGTGGCCGGTGAAGCAGTCGCCGCTCAGCAGGCGTACCGAGATGACCCGGTTCTCGTGGCGGGCGTTGTCGAGGAGCGCGATCCAGGAGGTGATGAGCCCGGTTCCGGGGGGTTCGAAGGGGTCATGGGTCATGAGCACCCTCCTGCCCCGAACGAAGGGAAGGGAACGGCCGAACCGGGGACCTCACCGGCAGGCAAGGAACCCGGGACGGGCTCAGCCCGTGCAGCCCTCGCCCGACAGGGAGCCGTTCCAGGAGAAGGCCGTACGGCACAGGTACCTGCCGGGGTCGGGGCCGGCCGTGATCGTGACGTTGACGATATGTCACCGACCGTCGTGAAATTTCGTGGGATGTCGTGTGACGAATTCACGCGCCCTTCAACGGCAGGACATCCAGCACGGATACCTTTCGACCCTTATCTGTAGATTTGCTGCCAAGGGAAGCGTCATGTCTCGTTCGTTCATCGCCATGCTGGCCGTCGGCGCGGCCCTCGCCACCACCGTCGCCGCGCCCGCCGACGCCGCCTCGGGACGGCAGCCGCGCGTCCTGTCCGACGTGACGCTGCCCGCCCCCGACCTGGCCGCCTTCGAGCCGGGCATCGTCAAGGACTCCCGCGGCGTCAAGCTGGGCGGCCTCGGCAGCGGCCTGTTCCCGGCCAGGCGCGCGGGCGAGTACTGGATGGTCACCGACCGCGGCCCGAACGGCGAGCCCAAGATCAACGGTGAGAAGCGGCGCACGTTCCCGGTGCCGGAGTTCGCGCCGGCGATCGTCCGCGTGGCCGTGCGGCACGACACGGCGCGCATCGTGGAGAGCATCCCGCTGAAGACCTCCGACGGCACCCCGATCACCGGCCTGTCCAACCAGTCCGGCCACGACGAGATCCCCTACACCTGGGACGGCCTGACGCAGCTCCCCTACGACCCGAACGGCCTGGACACCGAGGACGTCGTCACCGACGGCCGCGGCGGCTTCTGGCTGGTGGACGAGTACTCCCCCTCGCTGCTGCACGTGGCGAGCGACGGCCGCGTCCTGGCCAGGTACGTCCCCAAGGGCCTGAAGCTCACCGGCGCCGGCTACCCGGTCCACGAGACGCTGCCCGGGATCCTGGCGACCCGGCAGCAGAACCGCGGCATCGAGGCGCTCGGCGTCTCGCAGGCCGAGCGCGCCCTGTACCTGGCCGTGCAGAGCCCGCTCGCCAACCCCGACAAGAAGACCGGCAAGGCGTCGAGCACGGCCCGCATCCTGCGGGTGGACCTGCGTACCGGCCGCCCGACCGGCGAGTGGGCCTACACGATGGAGAACGTGGCCGGCTTCGACCCGGCGGCCGAGCAGGGCGACATGAAGATCTCCGCCCTCAACGTGCTGAGCCCCGGCCGCCTGCTGCTCCAGGAGCGCACCGACGCCGTGGCCCGTCTCTACACCGTGGACCTGCGCCGGGCGACGAACCTGCTCGGCGGCCGGCACGACGACCCGGCCACCACGCCCTCGCTGGAGGCGTCGCTGCCGTCGAACGTCACCGTCGCCACCAAGGCCCTGGCCGTGGACCTGGCGGCGATCCCCGGCCTGCCCGGCAAGATCGAGGGCGTCGCCCTGCTCGACCCGGTGACGCTCGCCGTGGCCAACGACAACGACTTCGGCCTCGGCACCTTCGACGCCGACGGCCGCCTGGTGGACTCGGGGGTGACCAGCCGGATCCTGACGATCCGGCTGGCCAAGCCGCTCTTCTGAGCCGTCCCGTCAGGACAACGTGCTGGCGTACGGGTCCCAGCCGGCGGGCAGGGGCTCGGGGGCCGTCACGGCCGAGGTGATCGGGCGGAACTCGGCGCGTTCGCCCGACTCGGTGATGGCCGTCATGAGCTCCAGCACGTGCAGCGTCAGCTCGCCCGAGGCCCGGTGCGGCGTGCCCGCGCGCAGCGACCGGGCCAGGTCGAGCACGCCGATGCCGCGCCCGGCCTGGTCGGCGGCGACGGGCAGCTCCCGCCAGTCGGGGTCGTGCGGGCCGCGGACCAGCAGCGGGCCGCCGAAGGTGTTGGGGTCGGGCAGCAGCAGGGCTCCTTCCGTGCCGATCACCTCGATCAGCTTGCGGCTGACGGGCGAGTCGAAGCTGAAGGTGGCGGTGGCGGTGGCCGTGCCGGGGAAGTCCAGCAAGGCGTTGACGTGGGTGGGCACGTCCACGGGGAACAGGGTGCCGGCCTTGGGGCCGGAGCCGACGACCCGCTCGGCGCGGGCCCTGCGGGTGCCGCCCGCGACCCGGGCGACCGGGCCGAGCAGGGAGACCAGCGCGGTGAGGTAGTAGGGGCCCATGTCGAACAGGGGGCCGCCGCCGGGCCGGTAGTAGAACTCGGGATCGGGGTGCCAGGACTCCGGGCCCAGGTTCTGGAAGGCGACGGTGATCCCGACCGGCTCGCCGATCAGGCCGGAGCGCAGGGCGTGCGCCGCGGCCTGGAGCCCTGGGCCGAGGAAGGTGTCGGGGGCGCCGCCGACGCGCAGGCCCAGGTTGGCGGCCTCGGCCATAACCTTGGCCGCCTGGTCCATGTCCAGGGCGAGCGGCTTCTCGCCGTACACGTGCTTGCCGGCGCGCAGGGACTCCAGCGCGACGGCCGCGTGCGCGGCCGGGACCGTCAGGTTGACCACGATCTCGACCTCGGGCAGGGCGAGGATCTCGGCCAGGCTGCCCGAGGCGGGCACGCCGTGCTCGCGGGCCGCCGCGGCGGCCCGGCCGGTGTCGAGGTCGGCCACGCCGAGCACCCGCACGTCGGGGAAGGCGGTGAGGTTGCGCAGGTACTGGGCGCTGATCACCCCGGCGCCGACGACCGCGACGCCGACCGGCCCGCCGCTCACGAGCCCTCCAGGCCGGTCAGGTGGGCGTGGCTGTCGGCCAGGGCGGTGAACAGGTCGGTCGCGCACGTGTCCAGCTCGACGATCCGCCAGGCGTCCGGCGCGGCGGCCAGGATCTCGGCAACCGGCATCGCGCCCGCCCCCACCGCCGTGTGCGGCTCGCCCTTCACCATCGGCCCGTCCTTGACGTGCAGCGCGAGGGTGCGCCCGGCCAGGCGGCCGAGCAGGGCGGGCACGTCGGCGCCGCCCACGGCCGCCCAGTACGTGTCGATCTCCAGGAACACCTCGGGGGCTAACAGGTCGGCCAGCGCCTCGATGGCGTGCCGGCCGTCGATCCTGGGCTCGATCTCCCACCAGTGGTTGTGGTAGCCGATGCGCATGCCGTGCCCGGCCGCCTGCTCGGCCAGGCCGTTCAGCAGGTCGGCGGTGCGCGAGAGGCCGTCGCGGGTGGTGAACTCGGCCTCGGGGACGCCGCCGGGGATGATCACCAGGTCGGCGCCGACCGTGGCGACGGCGTCGAAGACCTCGGCGGGCTCCTGGCTGAGCAGCGCGTACGCGTGCGTGCTGCTCACCGTGAGCCCCAGGTCGTCGATCACCTGGCGGAAGCCCTTGGGGTCGGCGGTCGGGTCGAAGGGCTCGACGGCGCCGTAACCGATGCCGGCGATGCGCTCAAGGGTGCCGTCGCGGTCGGCGGCGAGCTGTTCCCTGACGGTGTAGAGCTGGACGCTGAGCGGCCTGGTCATCCACGGACCCCCATGAGGTGCTCAAGGGCGAGCTGGTTGAGCCGGGTGAAGTGGAAGCCGCGCCGGGCGGCCGCCTCGGGGTCGAAGTCGTCGGCGGCCAGGTCCTGCCAGGTCTCGCCCGCGGCGAGGGTGGGCCGGGCCAGCTCGTCCACGCGGGAGGCGCGCAGGGCCTCCTGGACCTCGGGGTCGGCGCGGAAGGCGCGCGACTTCTCCTTCAGGATCAGGTACGTGCGCATGTTCGCGGCGGCCGAGTCCCACACGTCGTCGGGGTCCTCGGTGCGCAGCGGCTTGTAGTCGAAGTGCCGGGGGCCGTCGTAGCCGCCGTTCTCCAGCAGGTCGACCAGGAAGAAGGCGCTCTTGAGGTCGCCGTGGCCGAAGATCAGGTCCTGGTCGTACTTCGGGCCGTGCTGACCGTTGAGGTCGATGTGGAACAGCTTGCCGTGCCACAGCGCCTGGGCGATGCCGTGGACGAAGTTGAGCCCCGCCATCTGCTCGTGGCCGACCTCGGGGTTGAGGCCCACCATCTCCGGGTGCTCCAGGTCGTTGATGAGCGCCAGGGCGTGGCCGATGGTCGGCAGCAGGATGTCGCCGCGCGGCTCGTTGGGCTTGGGCTCCAGGGCGAAGCGCAGGTCGTAGCCGCGGTCGAGGACGTACTGGCAGAGCAGGTCCAGGCCCTCCTTGTAGCGGTCGAGGGCCGCCTTGACGTCCTTGGCCGCGTCGGACTCGGCGCCCTCGCGGCCGCCCCAGCACACGTACGTGGTCGCGCCGAGCGAGGCGGCCAGGTCGATGTTGCGCATGACCTTGCGCAGGGCGTACCGGCGCACGTCGCGGTCGTTGCTGGTGAACGCGCCGTCCTTGAACACCGGGTGGGTGAACAGGTTCGTGGTGGCCATCGGGACCTTCATCCCGGTCTCGTCCAGGGCCTTGCGGAAGGCGGCGATCGCCTTGTCCCGGTCGGGCTCGACGGCCAGCAGGTCGTCGTCGTGGAAGGTGACGCCGTACGCGCCGAGCTCGGCCAGCCGGTGCACGCTCTCGACGGGGTCGAGCGCGGGACGGCTCGCGTCGCCGAACGGGTCACGGGCCTGCCAGCCCACGGTCCAGAGTCCGAAGGTGAAGCGATCGGCGGGTGTCGGAGTGAAGGATGACATTTGCTGACGTCCCCTACCTTTAGTCCATAATCTGTACATAATCCTGAGGAGGCATGCATGGTGGCGTCAAGGGGGGTCCGGCATGATTCCATGCGTGCCCGCAATCTGGCCGTGGTACTCCAGGCCGTCCACGGGCATGGCCCGCTCACCAGGGCGGCGCTGGCCGAGCTCACCGGGCTGACCAAGACCACCGTGTCCAGCCTGGTCGCGGCCCTGCTGGAGGCCGGCGCGGTGAGCGAGTCGGGCGCGGTGCGCGACGGCGAGCGCGGGCGGCCCGGCGTGGCCGTGCGGCTGAGCGGGCACCGGGTGGCCGCGCTCGGGCTGGAGGTCAACATCGACTATCTGGCCGCCTGCGTGGTGGACCTGACCCGGTCCGTACGCCTGCGCCGCGTCCGTCCGGCCGACAACCGCGGCTCCGACCCGGCCGACGTGCTGCAACTGCTGCGCGACCTGGTGAAGGAGGTCACCGCGGAGGCCGAGGCCGCCGGGCTGCGGATCATCGGCGCCGCCCTGGCCGTGCCCGGCACGGTCGAGGACGGCCTGCTGCGCAAGGCCCCCCACCTGGGCTGGCGGGACGTACGGGTGGCCGACCTGCTCGACCTGCCGTGCGCGGTCGACAACGAGGCGAACCTGGCGGCGCTGGGCGAGTTGTGGTTCGGCTCGCGGGCGACGGACTTCCTCTACGTCTCCGGCGAGATCGGCGTCGGCGCCGGGCTGGTCGTGGACGGGACCGTGTTCCGGGGGACGTACGGGCTGGCCGGCGAGCTCGGCCATGTCGTCGTGACCCCCGACGGCCCCGCCTGCCGCTGCGGCGGCCGCGGCTGCCTGGAGGTGTACGCGGGCCAGGACGCCCTGCTCGGCGACCTGGACTCGGTCGCCGCCCTGGCCGACGCGCTGACCGCGGGCGACCGGCGCGCGCTGGCCGCCTGCGCGCGGGCCGGGGAGGCGCTCGGGGTGGCGCTCACGTCGGCCGTGCACCTGCTGGACCCCGGCCGGATCGTGCTCGGCGGCGTCTTCGCCCCGCTGTTCCCGTGGCTGGAGACCCCGGCCCGGGACGTGCTGGCGGCCCGGCTGGGGCAGATGCGCGGCACGCCACCCGCCCTGGTCGTCTCGGCCAACGGCGCCGACGCGGCGGTGCTGGGGGCGGCCGGGCTGATCATCCAGCGGATCGTCGCCGACCCGGCGGACGTGCTGGGCGTGTGACGGGTCAGTAGTAGCCCTTGTTCCCGTCGACCAGCTCTCTGACGATGTCGAGGTGGCCGGCGTGCCTGGCGGTCTCCTCGACCATGTGGATCAGCACCCAGCGCAGCGAGGACGCCGCCGACCGGAAGTCGGGGTGCTTGCCGACGTCGTCGAGCGAGTGGGCGGCGACGATCTCGTTGGAGCGCTCGCACTGCTTGGCGTAGTCGTCGAGGAGCTGGGCCAGCGTGACGCCCTCGACCAGCATGTCGGCGTCCTCGGGCTCCTCCAGGAACTGCGGGTTGCCCTCGGCGCTGCCGCCCAGGAAGAGCACCTCGAACCAGCAGTGCTCGGTCCAGCGCATGTGGGCGACCAGACCGGCCACCGTCATCAGGGGCGAGGTCGGCAGGACCGGCCGGTGGGCGTCGGCCTCGGACAACCCCTCGCACTTCCAGTGGACGATCGCGCGCTGCATGTCCAGCCAGCCGACGAGCTGGGTACGTTCGTCGGCCACGAAGGGCGGACGTACACGGGGTGGCGTCATGCGCGGGAGGCTACTGCAGGGCTCATCGGCGACGCACCGGATTTTCGGCCGGTTCGCGTATGACCCGGGCGAGCCGCGACAATGGCTCGATGGCGGAAAGTGCAGAGGCCGACTGGGTCTCCAGGTTCGCGGACGAGGTGATCTCCGAGGCGGAGCGTCGTGCCCCGGGCAAACCGATCGTCTGCGCCTCCGGGCTCAGCCCCTCGGGCCCCATCCACCTGGGCAACCTGCGTGAGGTCATGACCCCCCACCTCGTCGCCGACGAGATCAGGCGGCGCGGCCTCGACTGCGTCCACCTGCTGTCCTGGGACGACTACGACCGTTTCCGGCGGGTGCCCGCGGGCGTCGACCCGTCCTGGGCCGAGCACATCGGCAAACCGCTGACCTCGGTGCCCGCCCCGCCGGGCAGCCCGCACGCCAACTGGGCCGAGCACTTCAAGGCGCCGATGACCGCCGCGCTGGCCGAGCTGGGCGTCGACTACCGGGGCATCAGCCAGACCGAGCAGTACACCTCGGGCGCCTACCGGGAGCAGATCCTGCTGGCCATGCGCGAGCGGTCGCGGATCGACGCGATCCTGGCGGCGTACCGGACCAAGGACGGCGGCCGGGAGGTGGCCGACTACTTCCCGTACCGGCCGTACTGCGAGCTGTGCGAGCGCGACCTCACGAAGGTCACCGCGTACGACGACGAGACGACCGAGCTGGCCTACACCTGCGAGTGCGGGTTCGGCGAGACCGTGCGCCTGGCCGAGCACGACCGCGGCAAGCTGGTGTGGAAGGTCGACTGGCCGATGCGGTGGGCGTACGAGGGCGTGGTCTTCGAGCCGTCGGGCGTCGACCACCACTCCCCCGGCTCGGCCTGGGTCGTCGGCGGCCAGATCGTCGGCGAGGTGTTCGGCGGCGAGCAGCCGATCGGCCCGATGTACGCCTTCGTCGGCATCACCGGCATGGCCAAGATGAGCAGCTCCAAGGGCGACGTGCCGACCCCGGCCGACGCGCTGGGGATCATGGAGGCGCCCGTGCTGCGCTGGCTGTACGCCCGCCGCAAGCCCGCCCAGTCCTTCAAGATCGCCTTCGACCAGGAGATCCAGCGCCTCTACGACGAGTGGGACGCCCTGGCCCGCAAGGTCGACTCCGGCCAGGCCCAGCCCGCCGAGCTGGCCGCCCACGCCCGCGCCGTGGGCACCGCCGCCGGGCCGCTGCCGGTCACGCCGGTCCCGGTGCCCTACCGCACGCTGGCCTCGATCCTCGACATCACCACCGGCCACGACGAGCAGGCGCTGCGCATCCTGCGCGACCTCGACGCCGTCGACCGGCTCGACCAGGCCCGCCCCCGGCTCGACCGGGCGCAGCGCTGGGTGGCCGACCACCTGCCCGCCGACCAGCGCACCCACGTGCGCGAGACGCCCGACCAGGACCTGCTCGACTCCCTCGGCCAGACCGAGCGCGAGTCGTTGCGGCTGCTGGCCGACGGCCTCGACGACTGGACGCTCGACGGCCTGACCAGCCTGGTCTACGGCGTGCCGAAGCTCCAGGCGGGCCTCGACGCCGACGCCAAGCCCACGCCGGAGCTGAAGGCGGCCCAGCGCGCGTTCTTCGTCCTGCTCTACCGGCTGCTGGTGGGCCGCGACACCGGGCCGCGGCTGCCCACGCTGCTCATGGCGGTGGGCGCCGACCGGGTGCGGAAGCTGGTCGGCGGATGAGGTGCGGCCGCGGGTGAACGGCGTCGTCCTGGTCACCGGGATCTCGGCCGCGGGCAAGTCCACGGTCGCCCAGGCGCTGGCCGAGCGCCTGCCGCGGTCGGCCCACGTCCGGGGCGACACCTTCCGCCGCATGGTCGTGGGCGGCCGGGCCGAGATGACGCCCGGGTCGGAGGAGGAGGCGGTGCGCCAGTTGCAGCTGCGCTACCGGCTCGCGGCCCAAACGGCGGACTTGTATTTCGAAGCCGGATTTACAGCAATTGTGCAAGATGTGGTCCTTGGAGAGGACTTGGAGCGGTTCACCGGGTGGATCCGCACCCGTCCGCTCCGGGTGGTCGTGCTCGCCCCCGACGCCGCCGCCGTCGAGTGCCGCGAGCGCGAACGCGCCAAGACCGGCTACGGCGCCTGGACGATCGCCCAGCTCGACGCCGCCCTGCGGGCCGAAACGCCGCGCATCGGCCTGTGGCTGGACACCTCCGCCCAGTCCCCCGCCGAGACCGTCGAGGAGATCCTCGCGCGGGCGGACGAGGCATTGGTGGGTGGAGATCGCATATAAGTAGGATCACTGCAAGGCAGTGTCAAGTGGGCTGCATGTGTGCAGGTGCACCTTGTACCCATGAACAAGCAGCCCTTCGCCGCCAGTGTCAGTGTCATCGTCCCCGCGATGAACGAAGCCGAGAACCTTCCCCACGTCTTCGCCACGCTGCCCGACTGGATCGACGAGGTGATCCTGGTCGACGGCAACTCGACCGACGACACCGTCGCCGTCGCGCGCAGGCTGCGCCCCGACCTCCGGGTCGTCGTGCAGAGCCGGCGCGGCAAGGGCAACGCCCTCATCGAGGGCTTCCAGGCCGCCCGGGGCGACATCATCGTCATGATCGACGCCGACGGTTCCACCGACGGCAAGGAGATCCGCTCGTTCGTCGAGACCCTCATCGACGGCGCCGACTTCGCCAAGGGCTCCCGGTACGCCCCCGGCGGCGGCTCCGACGACCTCAGCCCCATCCGGTCGCTGGGCAACAAGTTCCTCACCGGCCTGACCAACATGCTGTACGGCACCCGCTTCACCGACCTGTGCTACGGCTACAACGCCTTCTGGCGCGACCACCTGGACGTCATGGAGCTCGACTGCGACGGCTTCGAGATCGAGACCCTCATGAACGTCCGGGCCGCCCAGGCCGGCCTGGTCATCCACGAGGTGCCCAGCCACGAGCGCTCCCGGATCCACGGCGCGAGCAACCTGCACGCGGTGCGCGACGGCTGGCGCGTGCTGAAGACGATCATGCGCGAGCGTACGCGCGGGACCGCCCTGATGCCGCAGACCGAGGTGGCGCTCGCGAAGTAAGAAGTGACATTCTCGGACAATGCGCTACATAGTGATCGGAGCAGGAGCAGTCGGCGGCACCATCGGCGCCCGCCTCCACCAGGGCGGGCACGAGGTCGTGCTCGTCGCGAGAGGCGCGCACCACGAGGCGCTCAAGCGTGACGGACTCCGCCTGATCACCCCCGATTCCGACGAGACCCTGCGCATCCCCGCGGCCTCCGGCCCGATCCCCACCCGCGACGACGACGTGCTGATCCTGGCCACGAAGTCCCAGGACACCCTGGCCGCCCTCGATCCCTGGCCGACGGACCTGCCGGTCGTGTGCGCGCAGAACGGCGTGGCCAACGAGCGCACCGTCCTGCGCAGGTCCGAGCGGGTCTACGGCATGTGCGTGTGGCTGCCGTCCCAGCACCTCGAACCCGGCGTCGTGGCCGCCTACGGCCGGCCGTACTCGGGCCTGCTGCACGTCGGGCGCTACCCCCGGGGTGTGGACGACCTCGCCGGGCAGATCGCCGACGACCTCGGCAAACACGGGCTGCTCGGCCGCGCCACCCCCGACGTCATGCGCTGGAAGCACGGCAAGCTGCTCAACAACCTCGGCAACGCCGTCGAAGCCCTCGTCGGGCACGCCGACGGCATGGCAGAGCTCGCCGACCGGGCCCGCGCCGAGGCCATAAGCGTGTTCGAGCACGCGGGCATCCCCTACTCCACCGCCGAGGACGAGCGCCGGGTCCGCGGCCACCAGGTGGACGTCGTGCCGATCGAAGGCGTCCGGCGGGGCGGCGGATCGTCCTGGCAGAGCCTGGCCAGGGGCAGCGGCTCGATCGAGGCCGACTACCTCAACGGCGAGATCGTCCTGCTCGGCCGCGAGCACGGCGTGCCCACGCCGGTCAACGAAGTGCTGCGCCGCGAGGCCAACCGGGTCGCCCGCGAGAAGCTGCCGCCCGCCTCGATGCCGGTGGCCGAGCTGACCGCGCTCATCGACGCGCGTTCCGCAGCCTGATCCCGCTGAACTCCATGCTGCTGCCGGTCACCTCGTGCCAGAACGGCCACAGGTTGTCCAGCACGCGCAGCTGGATCCCGGCCTGCTCGTGCAGCTCGAACAGGTCGCCCACCGGCTCGGGCGGGCCGATCGGGACGACCGGCTCCCGCGACACCACGGCGTGCGGCGGGTCGCCGATCGGCGCGAACCCGGCCGCGGGCAGGCGGTAGGCGTACAGGCGCACGTCCATGATGGCCTTGAGCCAGGCGTACTCGACGGCGTGCACGCGGTCGCCGCAGCCCGCGCCGGCGATCCTGGCCACGTCCTCGTCGGTGGTGTCCGGCCCGCGCCAGGCCATCGCCCGCGGGCAGGCGCGCGGGAACCAGTGGTCGGGGCAGCGGTCGTGGCCGACCGCCCACACGTACGGCTCGCCGAGCGAGGACGTCACCGCGGCATGGGGCACGAACCGCTCGATGGTCGGGTCCTCGGAGAAGTGCAGCACCTGGCCGGGCTCGGGTCTCATACCCGCCATCATGCGCATACCCCGTCTCCGTCAGGGCAGAAGAAACGCGCTCTGACGACAAGGGGTGAGTTCGGATGGTCTTATTGGGTCTGATCCTGGTCCTGCTCGCCGGCGGCGCCGTCGCCTTGGTGGTGACGGAGGAGAGCTCCAGGTACATCCTGTTCGGCAACACCTACCAGCTCGACCACGTCCAGATGTTCCTCGCCGGAGCGGTCGTCGCGGCCGCCCTGCTGGCGGGGATCTGGCTGATCGGCGCCGGGTCGCGCAGGACCGCCAGGAAGCGCCGCAGGCTGCGGGCCGTCCGCGCCGAGGCGTCCGACCGGGTCTCCCGCCTGGAGGACGAGAAGCGCGACCTCGAACGGCGGCTCGAACGCGACCGCAACCGCGCCGCGCGCGACGGCGTGACGGACGGCGGAACGGACGGCCGCGTCGCGCACGAACGGGTCGCGAGCGAGCGGGCCGCGCACGAACCGGTGGACGGCGACCGGCTGGTGGCCGGCGGCCGCCCCGACGACACCAGGCCGTGAGCTCATGGGCGCGAGGGCAGCAGCTTGCCCTCGCGCCAGAGCGCGAACCCCGTGGCCAGCGCTCCCACGCCTTCCCAGAGCCCCACGCCGAAGAACTCGCCCGGCGCCGCCCCCGTCAGCACCAGCGTCGTGAACACCGCGAACGTCACCAGCCGGAACGGCACGGTCCACCGGAAGAACGGCGTGTAGTCGGCGGATGCCGCGAAAACGTAATAGACCCCCATGTTCACCGCCGCCATCGACGAAGCCGCCATGTAGACCAGCGTGTAGTCGCCGGACGGGCGTACGCCGAGCACCTCGAAACCCAGCAGGACCAGCAGGGAGTCCGGCGACAGCAGCCCGACGAGCCCGAGTGCGAAGGCGAGCACGCCGAAGACGCCGATGGTCCACCCGGCGGCGGAACGCGGAAGACGCACAGAAATCCTTCCAAAGGGGGGTGTAATCTGCGAGGCGATCTCATCATGCACCCGGAGGTCGCATGCCCCCCACGCGTGGCCGTCCCATTGCTCTGAAGCTCCTGATCCTCCTGCTCGTGCCGCTGCTGTCCCTGGTCGGGCTGTGGGCGTTCGCGGCGGGCCTGACCGGCGGCGACGGCCTGCGCCTGCTGGAGATCAACAAGCTGGCCTCGAACCTGGCCACGCCGTCGGAGCGGATCAACGCCGAGCTCCAGGACGAGCGGCTGGCCTCGGTCGAGTTCCTGGCCACCCACCGCGGCGCGGACAAGCTGGCCAGGCAGCGCGGGCAGACCGACCGGGCGGTGGCGGCCTTCCGCAAGCTGGCCAAGGACCAGCGCGGGATGTCGCCCGAGATGCGCACGCAGCTCGACGTCCTCAACGCCAAGCTCGACCTGCTGTCCGGCATCCGCGCCGAGGTGGACGGCGGCACAGTCGCGCCGCTGGCCGTGATCGACGGCTACAGCCAGATCGTGGACGCCTCCTTCCGCATGTACGACGCGATGGTGCTGGTGCCCGACATGTCGCTGTACCGGCAGGCGCGGGCCGTCACCATGCTCGGCGAGGCCAAGGACCTGGTCTCGCGCGAGCGCGCGATGATCGTCGTGGTGCTGGCCAGAGGGCGGGTCGAGGCCGTCGAGCGGGAGGCGTTCACCGGGATGGTGGCGACCCGGCGGCTGCTGTACTCGCAGGCGCTCTCGCACCTGGACGGCGGCCTGCGCGGCCCGTACGCGCAGCTGGCCACCTCCCCCGTCTACAAGGAGTTCCTCGACGCCGAGGACGCCATCCGGGGCCAGGCCGCGATGAACGGCCTGCCCGCCACCGCCGCCACCTGGGAGGTGGACGGCCAGAACCTGTGGGCGGTGCTCGAACGCGACCAGGGCCAGGCCGTGGAGGGCATCGTGGCCCGGGTGACGCCGGCCGCCGGGAGCATCCTGATCAAGATCGGCGTGGCCGGCGGCGTGGGCCTGCTCGCCGTGCTCGCCTCGATCCTGCTGTCGCTGCGCTTCCGCCGGCGGCTGGTCCGCGAGCTGGCCGGGCTGCGCGACGCGGCCACCGAACTGGCCGAGGTGCGGCTGACCGGGCTGATCGAGCGGCTGCGCACGAACACCCGCCCGCCCACGGCCGCCGAGGTCGCGCCGCTGGAGGTCAGGACGGAGACCTCCGAGGTCGCCGACATCGTGCGGGCCTTCAACCACGTGCAGTCCACGGCCGTGGAGGCCGCCGTCGACCAGGCCAGGCTGCGGCACGGCGTCAGCCAGGTCTTCGTGAACCTGGCCCGGCGCAACCAGTCGCTGCTGCACCGCCAGCTGCTCCAGCTCGACAGCATGGAGCGGGCCACCGAGGAGCCCGACCTGCTGGCCGACCTGTTCAAGCTGGACCACCTCACCACCCGCATGCGCAGGCACGCGGAAAGCCTGATCATCCTGTCCGACCAGGCCCCCGGGCGCGGCTGGCGCAACCCGGTGGCCATCCTCGACGTGCTGCGCGCGGCCGTCGCGGAGGTCGAGGAGTACGAGCGCGTCGAGATCCTTCCGCCGCCGCAGACCGCGCTGCTCGGCGCGACCGTCACGGACGTGGCCCACCTGCTGGCCGAGCTGGTCGAGAACGCCACCCTCTTCTCACCCCCGCAGACCAGGGTGGACGTGCGCAGTTCGAGCACCCCGAACGGCCTGATGATCGAGATCGAGGACCGCGGCCTCGGCCTGCCCCGCGTCGAGCTGGACGAGCTCAACGACCGGCTGGCCAAGATGCCGGAGTTCGACCTGGCGCAGAGCGACCGGCTGGGCCTGTTCGTGGTCGGCCGGCTGGCCGCCCGGCACGACATCAAGGTCACCCTCGCGCCCTCGCCCTACGGCGGCCTGACCGCGATGGTCTTCCTGCCCTCAGCCCTCCTGGCCGACCAGCCGGTCCTCGCCGGGAGCTAGGTAGGCCGTCCCGCCCGAGGCCCGCGCCCGCGCGGCCGCCAGCAGCCGCCGGTGGCCGTGGGCGGGCAGCAGGCGGGCGGCCTCCTCGTGGGTGTAGAACCCGTGGTCGTCCAGCTCCTCGGCCTGCAGGGTGATCACCGCGTCCGACGGCAGCTCGCCGCAGTCGAACATGAAGTTGACCATCGCGTACGGCACGTAGGCCAGGCCGTCGACCCAGCTCACGGCGAGCAGCCGGCCGACCTCCAGCACCAGGCCGAGCTCCTCGGCGACCTCCCTGGCGCACGCCTGCGCCGGGTGCTCCCCCGCGTCGATGATGCCGCCGGGGAAGGACCAGTGGTCGCGGTAGTTGGGCTTGACGAGCAGGGCCCGGCCCCGCTCGTCGGTGATGTAGGCCGCGGCCCCGGTGACGACCCGGTTGACGGTGGACCAGAAATCGTTCACCGGGCCAACGTTACGGCAGCACCTGCAGCAGCGCCTGGGTCCTGGCCCTGGCCGGTTCCTCGATCCGCTGGCTCTCCTTGCCCGCCGCGTCCAGCACGACCAGCGTGTTGTGCGCGCCGCCCGCCACGCGGACCACCAGCCGCCCGTCGGCCAGGTAGAACGCGCCGATCAGCCGGCCCTTGACGGCCGGGGTGAGCTTCCGGCCCGTCACCAGGTCGACCACGGCGGGCTTGAAGGCCGCCGGCCAGCTCCCGTCGCCGAGCGCGGCGGGATCGGCCGGGACCGCGACGACCGCGTTGCGGCCGTTCGGCGACAGGCTCTGCACGTGGGTGACGAGCTTGACGCCCTTGGCCCTGGCGGCCTTCCCTGTCCTGACGTCGAGCCGGTAGACGGCGTCGGCCTCGCCGGTGTAGCCCGCGAGGTAACGGCCGCCCGCCGCCCACGCCAGATGGCACACGCCCTTGGACGTGCCGAGCCTGCGCCTGCCGGTGCCGTCGGCCTTGACCGCCATGACGGTCTCGCCCTTGCCGACGTAGGCGACCTGCGTCGAGTCGGGCGACCAGACGGGGGTCAGGCACGGCGTGCCGCCCTGGAGCTTCGTGGCCGCGGTGACGGTCTTGGCGCCGTCCTTGACCTGGAGGTCGCCGCCGTCGGTCACCCAGGCGGCTTTCCTGCCGTCCGGCGAGACGGCGAACTGCGGCAGCGCGCCGATCTTGGCGAGGGTGCTCCACTCACCGCCTTCGTAGCGGGCGAGCCGGTGGCCGTCGTCGGCGTAGACGGCGGCGCCCGAGAGCTCGGGCGCGGTGGCCGCCGACGCCGGGGCGG
Organism: Nonomuraea sp. NPDC004702; assembly: GCF_053601695.1. NCBI lineage: Bacteria > Bacillati > Actinomycetota > Actinomycetes > Streptosporangiales > Streptosporangiaceae > Nonomuraea > Nonomuraea sp. NPDC004702. Next base: position 80,743 of record NZ_JBSGCE010000008.1, on the reverse strand, counting down.
GGGCCAGCAGCGCGGCGCCGAGGGCGATCCCGGCCACAACACGAATCTTCATGACAGCCAATGGTGCCGTAACGGATCAAAGACGCATGAACGGCTCGCTGAAGTGCGCGGTGGCGATCGTCGCCCGCTCGGCCCGCAACGCCGCCAGGACCTCGGTGCGCGTGCGCGCGGCCGCCTCCTGGTCGTCGTCGTAGACGTAGTGGATGCCCGGGTCGGCCAGTTGCACCGGGTGGAGCACGAGGTCGCCGGTGATGGCCAGGTCGCCGACCCTGGCGATCTGGTGACCGGGGGTGTGGCCGGGCGTGTGCTGGACGTGGATGCCCGGCGCGATCTCGGCCTGCCCCTCGACGACGTGGAGCTGGTCCTTGAGCGGGGTCAGCAGCAGGTCGGACATGGCTCCGGAGGCCGAGTCCACCTCGGCCCGCTGGAGCACGTGGCGCGCGTTCTCGAACACCGGCCGGCCGTCTGTGACCGCGCCGCTCGCGTGGTCGCTGTGCAGGTGGGTGAGGACGACGGTGCCGATGTCGGCGGGCACGACGCCCACCGCCGCCAGCTCGTCCGTCAGGACGCCGGGCACGGGCGCCCAACTGGCCGCCGGGGAGTCCTCCCCGCCGATGCCGGTGTCGACGAGGGTGAGGCGGCCTGCGCCGTCGCGCAGCAGGTAGCAGTGGAAGTGCAGGACCCACGGATCGTCCGCCGGACCGGATCCGGGGAACATCTCGGCGAGCGGGAGGCGGATCGCGGGGCCCATCGGGCCCACCGCGTCGCAGAGCGGCGTCACCTCGACGCCGGAGACGGTGATGGGGCTGTGCTTCATCCCGCCTAGGTTAGGCGGCGACGGGCTGCCGCGGAACGTACTCGTTCTCCAGGTCGGCGGCGTAGACGGCGCGGCAGCAGTGGGCGCACCGGTACATGATCGGGCCCTCGTCGAGCGTGTGCTGGCACTGCGGGCAGTGGACGGTGTTCATGGTGTTCCCCCAAGGAGCTCGGATGTGTCCATGGAACCCCCGCCGAGTTGCAGGGGTCCTGCATGTCACTTGACACGGTGCCGCTGCGCTGATGGGGGTTGTGTGCCTTCGCACCGCCGGCCGGGGGTCTTCCTCACGGCCGGGTGCGATGAAGAACATTGTCACGCGTACGGGCCGGGACACGCGGCAGAACACACCAGAACCGTCCGGGAATAGTCCAAGAGGGCTAGGCGTTTGATGGGGCGGAACGTGTGGTATCTTCCCCACAAGCGTTGAGCTTCCGCTCCGCTGGTTCTGCTCCAGCCCCGCCCAGGTTTCTCCGGGCCCGGCTTCTTCATCGCACTCGCCGATCTCCGGTCGGCGCATCTCCCCCAAAGGGGCTCATCATGTCTGTTCACACCATTCCGCAACAGCGCGCGGAAACGCCCGCAGGGCAGGTGAGCGGCCTCCTCGACGTACAGGAGAAGTCCGCCTTCATCCGCGCGGAACACCTTCCCGGGCCGGGCGACGTCCGTGTGCCGCCCGAGCGGGTCAGGCAGCTCGGGCTGCGGCGCGGCGACCGCGTCGTGGCCACCGTGGCCGGGAACAAGCTGGCCGGCGTCCAGTCCGTCAACGGCCTGGCCGAGTGGCGGGACCGGCCGCGGTTCGAGGAGCTGACGCCCGTCCACCCGGACGAGCGGCTGGTCATCGAGACCGGGTCGCTCAGCACCCGGGTCATCGACCTGGTCGCGCCCATCGGCAAGGGACAGCGCGGTCTCATCGTGGCGCCGCCCAAGGCCGGCAAGACGATGGTGCTGCAGGCGCTGGCCGCCGCGGTCACCCGCAACCATCCCGAGGTGCACCTCATGGTCGTGCTCGTGGGCGAGCGGCCCGAGGAGGTGACCGAGATGCGGGCCTCCGTCCAGGGGGAGATCTTCGCCTCCACCTTCGACCATCCCGACCGCGACCACGCCGCCGTCGCGGAGCTGGCCCTCGAACGCGCCAAGCGCCTGGTGGAGGGCGGCCGCGACGTCGTGCTGCTGCTCGACTCGCTGACCCGGCTCGGCCGGGCCTACAACAACCTCGCGCCCGGCGGCGGCCGGGTGCTCACCGGCGGCATCGACGCCCGCGCCCTCTACCCGCCCAAACGCTTCTTCGGCGCGGCCCGCAACGTCGAGGGCGGCGGCTCGCTGACCATCCTCGCCAGCGCCCTCGTGGACACCGGCTCCCGCATGGACAACAGCCTGTACGAGGAGTTCAAGGGCACCGGCAACATGGAGCTCCACCTCGCCCGCGACCTGGCCGAGCGACGCCTGTTCCCGGCGGTCGACCTGGAGGCCTCCGGCACCAGGCGCGAGGAGCTGCTGCTGCACCCGCAGGAGCGGCAGGTGATCTGGCGGCTGCGCCGCACGCTGGCCGGGCTGGACCGGCAGCAGGCACTGGAGACGCTCGTCGGCAAACTGCGCGCGACGCCGTCCAACGCCGCGTTCCTGCTGGAGGCGCTGCGCGCGGCGGCGTGAGGCCGCTGGAGAATGGGCGCATGCTGGCCGACATCGTCGAACATCTGATCTGCCCCGTCTGCCACGCGGACGTGGAGCTCGCCGAGGGCGCACTGCGGTGCGCGCGGGGGCACTCCTTCGACGTGGCCAAGCAGGGGTACGTCAGCCTGCTCACCGGGTCACGCCCGCCCGGCACCGCCGACAGCGCCGCGATGGTGGCCGCGCGGGCCGAGTTCCTGGCGGCCGGGCACTATGCCCCGCTGGCGCAGGCGCTGGCGGAAACCGTACGCGTACGGGTGGCGGCCGGAGAAAAACGTGAATCTTCTACTGAATCGAATGACGAAACCGGGCCGGGAGCGTACGGTGGGGCGGGAGTGGAGGCCGGTCCGCAAGGTGGGCCGGTGACCGTCGAAGGTCTCGGCGCGGCGGGCAGGGTCGCACCGCTGATCGTCGACGCCGGCACGGGCACCGGGCACTACCTGGCGGCCGTGCTCAATGCGGTGGACGATGGCATCGGGATGGCGTTCGACGTCTCCAAGCACGCCGTACGGCGGGCGGCGCGGGCGCATCCGAGGCTGGGGGCGTTCGTGGCGGACGTGTGGCGGCCGCTCCCGATCCGGCATGGGGTGGCCGATGTGGTGATCGATGTGTTCGCGCCCAGGAACGGGCCCGAGTTCCGGCGGATCCTGCGCCCTGGAGGGGCCGCGGTCGTCGCGACCCCCGCGGCGGCGCACCTGAGCCCGCTGGTCGGGGAGCTGGGGCTGCTCTCGGTGGACGAGGAGAAGGATCTCCGGGTCGCCCGCAGCATGCAGGGGTTCACCATGACCGGACGGCGCGCGATCGAGTTCGACATGGAGCTCGGACCGGACGAGCTGGTCCAGGTCGTGGGAATGGGCCCGAGCGCGTGGCACACTGATTCCGCCGAGCTGGCCGCCCGCATATCCGGTTATTTCAGCCGACATGCCAAGAATGGCCAGAATAAAGTTACGGTCAGAGCCGCGTTTCATCTGTCTATCTTCGAGCCTGAGCCCCGTTCAAGACCTGTTCCTTGACGGGCATCTGCGACTGGTGTTACTGATGGGGCATTTAGTCCGAAATTCCCCCACATTCCCCGAGTATTTCCCCGACTCAGGCGCAATACTGGACGGCATCCCGCACCCAGAGGGCGTGGGCCATCGATGGGAGGGGGCGCGCCGGATGAAGGCGGAGGAACGCTGGCAGGCCAGGTTCCGCGCGTCGCGCATGACGCTGCCGGCCTGGGCCCGCCAGGCCCCGAACCGCTCCATCTACCGCTCCAACGCCACCGGGACGTGGGAGGTCTACGCCTGGGACCGGGCGACCGGCGCCGTGCGCCAGGTCACCGACCGGCCCAAGGGCACCGCGTACGCGGCGATCGACCCGGCGGGACAGTGGATCTACTGGTTCGCCGACACCGACGGCGACGAGTTCGGCACCTGGTGGCGCCAGCCGTTCGCGGGTGGTCCGAGCGAGCCGGCCGCGCCCGGCCTGCCGCCGGGCCAGCCGGGCGGCATCGCGCTGTCGGCCACCGGCCTGGCCGCCATCAGCCTGGCCAGCGAGGGCACGTTCCGGATCCATCTGGTACGCCCCGGCGCGCCGGCCGAGCTGCTGTACGAGCACGCCGAGGCCGCCTGGGTGACCGACATGTCCCTCGACGGCTCCCTCATCGCCATCAACCACGGCGAGTACGGCGACTTCCGGCGTCCGGCGCTGCGCGTCGTCGACCAGCACGGCGAGACCGTCGGCGAGCTCTACGACGGCCCCGACAAGGGCGTGCACGGCCTCCGCTTCGCCCCGGTGCTCGGCGACCGCCGCCTGCTGACGCTGCACGAGCGACGCCAGCGCCACGAGCCCCTGGTCTGGGACCCGGTCACCGACGAGCAGCGCGAGATCTGGCTGAAGGACCCCGGCGACCTGGCCGCCGAGTGGTTCGACGACGGCCGCGGCCTGCTGATCGTGCGCGACCACCGCGCCCGCAGCTACCTGCACCGCTACGACCTGGCGGGCGGCGTCCTGACCCTCATCGACACCCCGCACGGCGTGATCGACGAGGCCGCGCCGCGGCCCGGCGGCCACATCGAGTACTCCTGGTCCAGCGGCTCGCGCCCGCCGGTCATCCGGTCGAGCAACGGCCAGGTCGTGCTCAACGCGGGCGGCCCGCCGGCGCCGCCGAGCGTCCCCGTCGAGGACCTCGACGTCGAAGGGCCAGGCGGGCGCATCCACGCGCTGGTGTCCAAGCCCGAGACCGGCGCGGCGCCCCACCCGGCGGTCTTCCTCATGCACGGCGGCCCGACCGACCACGACCGCGACGCCTTCTCCCCCGAGGTCGCGGCCTGGGTCGACGCGGGCTTCGCCGTCGTCCGCGTCAACTACCGCGGCTCGACCGGCTACGGCTCCGCCTGGCGGGACGCGCTGCACGGCGACGTCGGGCACATCGAGCTGGCCGACATCGCCGCCGTGCGCCAGGCGCTGGTGGACCGGGGGACGATCGACCCCGCCCGGCTGATCCTGGCCGGCACCGCCTGGGGCGGCTACCTCTCGCTGCTCGGCCTGGGCGTCCAGCCCGGCCTGTGGGCCGCGGGCATCGCCGCGGTGCCCATCGCCTGCCACCAGACCTGCTACGAGGACGAGGCCGAGAGCCTGCGCGCCTACCAGCGCGCCCTGCTCGGCGGCTCCCCCGACGAGCAGCCCGAGCGGTACGCGTTCTGCTCGCCGATCACCTACGTGGACCAGATCAAGAGCCCCCTGCTGATCCTCGCCGGCGAGAACGACACCCGCTGCCCGCTGCGCCAGATCGAGAAGTACGTCGCCAAGCTCGCCGAGCACGGCCGCGAGCACGAGCTCTACACCTACGGCGCCATCCGCGGCTCGCTCGTGGTCGCCGAGCGCATCGCGCAGACGGCCCTGCAACTGGAGTTCGCCCGCAAGCACGTGCACGTCGGCTGACCTCGCGCGCACGTCGTGGGAGCGCTCCTGCGGGGACGCTCCCGCGCCGGTCAGCGCGCGCGCAGGACCACGATGGCGAGGTCGTCGGCGCTCGGCTCGGCGGCGAACTCCGCCGCGCCCCTGCGGATGCGCTCGGCCACCGCCCTGGCCGACAGCCCGGCGCACTCTGCCAGCAGCTTGGCCAGGCCGCCGTCGTCGTCGAGCAGCCGCCCGCCCGAGCGCCGCTCGGTCACGCCGTCGGTCACGGCCAGCAGCACGTCGCCGTGGTCGAGATGGATGGTGTCGGCCTCGAACACGACCTCGTGGAAGACGCCGAGCAGCGACTGCGGCGTCGTCACCGCCTCCACCTTGCCGCTCGGCCTGAGCCGCAGCGCCTCGGGATGGCCGGCGGACACCAGCCGCACCTCCAGGCCGGACGCCACGGGCGTGATGTCGCCGTGGAGCAGCGTGAGGAACCTGGCCCGCTCGCCCTCCTCCAGGATCGCCTGGTTGAGCCGGCCGAGCACCGCGGCGACGCCGTAGCCCTCGCGGGCCAGCAGGCGCAGCGTGTGCCGGGCCAGGCCGGTCACCGCGGCGGCCTCGGGGCCGGTGCCGCAGACGTCGCCGATCGCGAAGCGCCAGGAGTCGTCGCCCGCCTTGAACAGGTCGTAGAAGTCGCCGCCGACCTCGTTGGCCTCGCCGGCGGGCTCGTAGATGACGCCGTAGTCGAGGCCGGGCACCTCGGGCTCGTTGGGCGGCAGGAGGCTGCGCTGCAACGCCCGGTTGGCCGCGGCCTGCTGGGCGTAGAGCCGGGCGTTGTCCATGGCCAGCGCGGCGCGCCTGCCGATGTCGTCGGCGAACTGGATGACCTCGTCGGGGAAGCGGTCGGACCGGCCCAGGCACATCATGCCGAGCCCGCGGCCGCGCGCGGTGAGCGGCACGGCCAGCACCTGGGAGTCGTTCAGGTGGATGACGGACGTGGCCCTGGTGTCGGCCGCGCCGACGTCCATGTCCGTGAGCTGCTCGCGCAGGCCGTCGATGCGGGCCTCGTCGGCGTGCCAGAGGTAGACCAGCCGCAGCGGGCCGCCCGAGTTGCCGGCGGTGTAGACCGCGCACCAGCTCGACAGGCGCGGCACGACGATCTGGGCGATGATCGCCGGGACCATGTCGGGGTCGAGGGTGCCGGCCAGCAGGTCGCTGGCGTCGGCCAGGAAGCCGAGCCAGTGGGGGCCCCGAGCGCTCTCCTCCGCCCATTCGGCGGCCACCTGGTCCACGGAGCCGGGTAGCGTGAGCCTTGCCCAATGGACACGGGAATCGCCCGCGAAGGTGACTCCCCACTCCTCCACGTTCACGGAAGGAGCCTTCGGGTCACCGTGCGCGGTGATCCGCTGCCGCAGTTCGACCTGGACTGAGTCCCCGTAATGCTTCCAAATCACCTCAAACGGCTCGTCAGAGACCTGCTCCGCCAGATCGCCGGCCACCTGCTCGGCGGTGTGGAGCACGCTGACGGTGGCCCACGCGGTCATCACCTCGCGCGTGAACCTCATCGCAGCCGTCACAGCGGTATCGCCAGGCGCGAAGGTCGCGGCCAGGACCGCGTGGGGAGAAGCAGTCATCCCATCGTGCCTACCACACTTCTCACTGACTTGGGGTAAATCCAAGGGCAGGACTACGAGCTACTCATCGTGACAGACTTGAATCACTCGCCGGGACCCGTCGCGAGTGAAGGAGGCCCCATGACCACGGCCAAGGCCGCATCAAGCCCGGAGGAGCGGACCTATACGGAATCGGATCTCGTTCCCGTGCTGGAGACTCTCTTCTCCTGGCGTGACGGCGATTTCCGGCGTCGGGTCCCGCACGCTCCTCCCGGCATCCTCAGCGAAGTGCGCCTGCTGCTGAACGAAGTGGCCGACCGCCGCGAACATCTCGCGAACGAGCTGGCAAGAGTTCGCAAAGAAGTCGTCAAGGAAGGGCGCTTCGGCGAGCGGCTGACGCCCGGCCCGGGCGTCGGGGCGTGGTCCGAGAGCGTCGAGTCGGTCAACATGCTGATCGACGCCCTGGTCAGCCCGGTCAGCGGCGCGGCCGACGTGATCGACGCGGTGGCCAAGGGCGACCTGTCGCGGCGCATCGACCTCGACCGGTCGGCCCGCGGCGAGGTGCGCCGCCTGGGCAAGGCCATCAACGGCATGGTCGACCAGCTCGCCCTGTTCAACTCCGAGGTCACCAGGGTCGCCCGCGAGGCGGGCACCGAGGGCCGGCTGGGCGGCAGCGCCAACCTGCGGGGCATGTCGGGAAGCTGGCGCGACCTCACCGAGGCCGTCAACACGATGTCCTCGCGCGTGGCCGCGCAGGTCCGCGACATCGCCGTGGTCACCACGGCGGTCGCCAAGGGCGACCTGAGCCGCAAGGTCACGGTCGACGCCGTGGGCGAGATGTTCGAGCTGAAGAACACCGTCAACACGATGGTCGACCAGCTCTCGGGCTTCGCCGAGGAGGTCACCCGCGTGGCCCGCGAGGTGGGCACCGAAGGCCAGCTGGGCGGCCAGGCGCAGGTCACCGGCGTGTCGGGCGTCTGGAAGGACCTCACCGACAACGTCAACTTCATGGCCAACAACCTGACCTCGCAGGTGCGCTCGATCGCCACCGTCGCGACGGCGGTCGCCCAGGGCAACCTGTCGAAGAAGATCACCGTTGACGCCGAGGGCGAGATCCTGCAGCTCAAGGACACCCTCAACACGATGGTCGACCAGCTGTCGTCCTTCGCCGACGAGGTCACCCGAGTCGCCCGCGAGGTCGGCACCGAGGGCAAGCTCGGCGGGCGCGCCGAGGTGAAGGGCGTGTCGGGCGTCTGGAAGGACCTCACCGACAACGTCAACTCGATGGCCAACAACCTCACCTACCAGGTGCGCAACATCGCCCAGGTGACCACGGCCGTGGCCAACGGCGACCTCACCCGCAAGATCGACGTCGACGCCCAGGGCGAGATCCTCGAACTCAAGTCGACCATGAACACGATGGTCGAGCAGCTGTCCTCGTTCGCCTCCGAGGTCACCCGCGTGGCCCGCGAGGTGGGCACCGAAGGCCAGCTGGGCGGCCAGGCGCAGGTCCGCGGCGTGTCCGGGGTCTGGAAGGACCTCACCGACAACGTCAACTCGATGGCCAACAACCTCACCTCGCAGGTGCGCCAGATCGCGGCCGTCTCGTCCGCGGTGGCGCAGGGCAACCTGTCGAAGAAGATCACCGTTGACGCACAGGGCGAGATCCTGCAGCTCAAGGACACCCTCAACACGATGGTCGACCAGCTGTCGTCCTTCGCCGACGAGGTCACCCGCGTGGCCCGCGAGGTGGGCACGCAGGGGCAGCTCGGCGGCCAGGCGCGGGTGCAGGGCGTGTCGGGCGTCTGGAAGGACCTCACCGACAACGTCAACTTCATGGCGAACAACCTGACCTATCAGGTGCGCAACATCGCCGAGGTCACCACGGCCGTGGCCAACGGCGACCTGACCCGCAAGATCGACGTCGACGCCCAGGGCGAGATCCTGGCGCTGAAGACCACCATCAACCGGATGGTCGACCAGCTGTCCTCCTTCGCCTCCGAGGTCACCCGCGTGGCCCGCGAGGTGGGCTCGGAGGGCCAGCTCGGCGGCCAGGCCCGGGTCGAGGGCGTCGAGGGCACCTGGAAGCGGCTCACCGAGAGCGTCAACGAGCTGGCCGGCAACCTGACCACGCAGGTGCGCGCCATCGCGACCGTGACCAGCGCCGTGGCCCGGGGCGACCTGACCCGGTCGATCGCCGTCGAGGCGCAGGGCGAGCTGGCGGAGCTGAAGGACAACATCAACTCGATGGTGGCCAACCTCCGCGAGACGACCCAGGCCAACCAGGAGCAGGACTGGCTGAAGTCCAACCTGGCCCGCATCTCCCGGCTCATGCAGGGCCACCGCGACCTGTTCGAGGTGGCCAAGCTGACGATGAGCGAGCTCACTCCGCTGGTCTCGGCCCGCTACGGCGCCTTCTACGGCATCGACCCCGAGGGCGACCACGAGCTGACGCTGATCGGCGGCTACGGCGTGCGTCCCGACCGGGGGCCGCGCCGGCGCTTCGCGATCGGCGAGGGCATCGTCGGCCAGGCGGCGGCCGAGGGCAGGCACATCATCCTCGACGACGTGCCGCCGCAGTTCATCACCATCGACAGCGGGCTCAGCCAGTCCACGCCCGCGCAGATCGTCGTGCTGCCGATCCTGTTCGAGAACCGCGTGCTCGGCGTGCTGGAGCTGGCCTCCTTCACCCCGTTCGGCGAGGTGCACCTCGACTTCCTGACGCAGCTCGTCGAGACCATCGGCGTCACGATGAACACGATCATCGCCAACTCCCGCACCGAAGACCTGCTGACCGAGTCCCAGCGGCTCACCCGTGAGCTGCAGGAGCGCTCCGACGAGCTCCAGCGGCAGCAGGAGGAGCTGCGCAGGTCCAACGCCGAGCTGGAGGACAAGGCGGCGCTGCTGGCCAAGCAGAACCGCGCGATCGAGATCCAGAACTTCCAGATCGAGCAGGCCCGCCGCACCCTGGAGGAGCGCGCCGAGCAGCTCGCGGTCTCCTCGCGGTACAAGTCCGAGTTCCTCGCGAACATGTCCCACGAGCTGCGCACGCCGCTCAACAGCCTGCTGGTGCTGGCCAAGCTGCTGACCGAGAACGCCGAGGGCAACCTGACGTCCCAGCAGGTCGAGTTCGCCCGCACGATCCACAGCGCGGGCTCGGCCCTGCTGCAGCTCATCAACGACATGCTCGACCTGTCGAAGGTGGAGGCGGGCCGGATGGACATCCATCCGATCCAGGTGTCGCTGCCCAAGATGGTCGACCTGCTGGAGGCGGCCTTCGCGCCGCTGGCCCAGGACAAGGGGTTGTCCTTCGGCGTCGAGGTGGCCTCCGACGTGCCGAGCGAGCTGCGGGCCGACGAGCAGCGCCTGCAGCAGGTGCTGCGCAACCTGCTGTCCAACGCGGTGAAGTTCACCCCGAAGGGCGAGGTCAAGCTGCGGGTCGCGGCGGCCCCCCGAGGGATCGACTTCGACGACGACACCCTCCACGACGCCACCGACCTGCTGGCCTTCCAGGTGATCGACACCGGCATCGGCATCGCGCCCGACAAGCGCGAGGTCATCTTCGAGGCGTTCCGGCAGGCCGACGGCACCACCAGCCGCAAGTACGGCGGCACCGGCCTCGGCCTGGCCATCTGCCGCGACATCGCCCGGCTGCTCGGCGGCGAGATCCACGTCGAGAGCGAGCTGGGCAGGGGCAGCACGTTCACCCTCTACCTGCCGGCCTCCTACACCGGCCCGCTGGCCGCCACCGACGGCAGCACGGCCCCGCGCCGGCAGCTCATGACCTCGCCCGCCGAGGAGCAGGCCGCCGCCGCGACCCTGCCCGAGCCGCCGCCGCTCGACATGCCGATGCCCGAGCTGGTCGAGCCGCCGGTGGAGACGCCCGCCCAGTGGCAGGGCGACGACCCGCTCAACGGCGCCAAGATCCTCATCGTCGACGACGACATCCGCAACGTGTTCGCCCTCACCAGCGTGCTGGAACGACACGGATCGACGGTGGTCTACGCCGAGAACGGCCGCGAGGGCATCGAGCAGCTCGAACGGAACGAGGACGTCGCGCTCGTGCTGATGGACATCATGATGCCGGAGATGGACGGCTGGGCCACGACCTCGGCCATCCGGCGCATGCCGCAGTTCGCCGACCTGCCGATCATCGCGCTGACCGCTAAGGTCATGCGTGGTGATCGCGAGAAGAGCATCGCCTCGGGCGCGTCCGACTACGTGCCCAAGCCGGTCGACGTCGATCGCCTGCTCGAACGGCTGCGCGGCTGGCTCAGCCGTGGGCGGGGAGCCACGACCGACTCGTCGCCCTCAACCGCTGAAGGGTCGTGATCGATGCCGGACCGTGCAAAGATCCTCCTGGTCGACGACCGCGAGGAGAACCTGATCGCCCTGGAGGCGATCCTCAGCTCGCTCGACCTGGTGCCCGTACGCGCCAGGTCCGGCGAGGAGGCGCTCAAGGCGCTGCTCAACACCGAGTTCGCGCTGATCCTGCTCGACGTCCGGATGCCGGGCATGGACGGCTTCGAGACGGCCGCCCACATCAAGCGGCGGGAGCGGACCAGGAACATCCCGATCATCTTCCTGACCGTGGTCGACAGCGCCCCCGACTACGCCTTCCGCGGATACGCGGCGGGGGCGGTCGACTATCTCACCAAGCCGTTCGACCCCTGGGTGCTACGGGCGAAGGTGTCGGTGTTCACCGAGCTCTACAACATGAACAAGCGCCTGGCCGAGCAGGCGTCGTTGCTCCGCGAGCGGCTGACCGGCGAGCTGCCGCCCGGGGCGGGTGACCACGCCTCGGTCCTGCCGGAGTTGTCCCGGCGGCTGACGGCGGTGGAGGACGAGCTGGCCCGGGTACGGGAGCTGGCCCGCAAGTCGCAGGATCCGGCGCTCGCCGTGCCGCTGGCCGACCTGGGCGATCGGGTCGCCCATCTGCGCGCCGGCTTCGACGCGCTCTCCTGATCTCGTCCAGCCCGACGCCCGGGCCGCCGCTCATGGCGCCCGGGCGTCCGGCTTGCGCGCGGGAGGCGGTCAGTGGCGGGCGCGTTCGAGGGCGTCCCAGAAGCCGCGGCGCAGGGCGTGGCGGACTTCGTCGTGCAGCAGGAAGTCGATCGGCAGCGAGGAGCCCTGCAGGAGGCGGGCCTCCAGGTCGGAGGGCATGCGCGGCTTGCGGGCCAGCACCGCCTCCAGCCACAGCGCGGGTGCGTCGCGGGCCACGGACTCGCCGAAGTCGTGCCCTTCGCGATGGGCGGCCTTCACGGCGTCGGCCAGCGTGGTGGCCCCGGCGGTGGCAGCGGGCGGCGGGGAGACGGGCGCGGCCTGCGGCCCGGTGTACGGCCCGAGCTGCGCCGGCTGGTAGGCGCCTCCCGAGGACGGCGTGGCGAACTGCCCGGTGCTGGGCGAGGCGGACTGCGGCTGCTGCAGCGGCCCGGTCGCCGGCGCGGACGGCGGCACGGACGGGGGCACGGACGGCGGGATCGACGGCGGCTGCTCCTGGTACCCCGAGTACGACGGCAGCACCGGCGGCGTGGCCGACCGCCCGCCCGAGGACCCCTGCCCGTTGGCGGACGACTGGCCGGAGGAGGGGGCCGCGTGGCTCCCGGAGTGCTGCCCGGCCGCGTGGCTGCCCGCGGACGACGCCGGCGGCAGCGAGGCCGTCGGGGTCACCGGGGGCGCGGCCGGCGGCGCGGGCGGCAGCGAGGGGGCGGCGTGCCCGTTGCTGAGCGGCTGGTGGTGGCCGTTGGAGGACTCGGTGACGCCGCTCACCATCGTGACGTAGGGCCGCAGGTGGGCGTTGCCCAGCTCGACCAGGTCGTCGCACTCCTGCCGCAGCGACCGGGACACGGCCCACCCGCCGTCGGCGGCGATGTGGATGACGGTGACCCTGATGCCGAGGTCTTGTGCGTCGCACACCACCTGGGCGAGGTCTTCGTCGCCGCTGACGACGACGGCGTCGCAGATGGCGTTGTTGCGGGCGAGGGTCATGAGGTCGCGATGGACCTGGGCGTCGACGCCTTCGCGGCGGCCCGGCCGGATACGCGAGAGCCTGAGCTTGAGGCCCGGGATGTCGGCCAGCGCGTCGTGCTCCGGGGTGCGGCGGCCCTCGACGGTCGCCTCGTACCAGTAGCACCGCAGCAGCGGCAGGCCCGTGCGTTCGCGCGACAGGTTGGTCATCAGCTGGAGGAGCCCGGGATAGTCCCAGGCGACGGCCTCTCGATGGCGAGTGCCGTGCACGGCCATCGCTCCGTCTGCCAGCAGATAGCCGGCGTCCACGAACAGCGCACAGCGATCCACTGACACCGCCCCTTTCCTGGTGGTCCGACCTTGCTGGCTCTGCACCGTCAGAGACCGGACTCGGCGGCCCTCTTTCAGGGTAATGAAAGCAGGTGATCGCGCGAGGGTGAATCCCGACGATTCGACCGCGGGCCGCCGTGCAGCCGGACCATTTAGGCAGACCGTACCAGTTCGTCCTGTTTGCGGTCATGAGCGTGCCCTGACGGTCAGCGCGGCCGCTCCGAAGAGCACGACGTCCTTGTCGGTCACGATCGTCAGCGCCGGATCGCGGCCCAGCTCGGCGTCGACCGTGTCGACGTCGACGCCGAAGGTCATGCCCCCGGCGCCGTTGGCGGAGCCGTCGAAGACGTTGGCGCGCTCGCGGTCGCCGCCCTCCGGGACGATCGCGCCGGTGCCGAGCGAGACCTTGTCGCCCTGGAGATCGGCGTCGCCCTCCCAGGTCACCAGCTCGGCCCGGGCCGGCGCGGCGGCCGGGCTCAGGCCGCCGAGCGGCATGCGCACCTTCCGGTCCGCGCCGCCGATCACGGTCGCCGTGTCGAGCACCACGGCCTGGCTGTACGACTGCCGCGGCCCGGTCACGACCACCACCAGGCTCCACCCGGCGTGGCTGGAGGCCCCCTCCGCCATCGGCGCGTCGGCCGCCCACCACAGGCCGCCCGGCCGCGCCTGCCCGGCCAGCGCGGTGACGTCGGCGAACGCCTGGTAGGCCGGGCCGAGCGGCATGTCGAGGGCCGTGACGTGGTCGGGACGGACCGACACGTACGTGCGCCGGCCCGGCGCCCTGACCTTGACGGGCCCCGCCGCCGCGCCGCTCGCCGACCAGTAGAGGCCCGCCCACACGACCCTGCTGTCCTTGGGCAGGGTGAGCCGGGCCGCGCTGGAGGCGCTGGTGGCCGGGCTGGCGTCCTGGTCGAGGGGGGTCATCGGCCACAGGTCGTTGTCGCGCTGGTCGCCCAGGCGGCGCCTGGCCTCGGGACAGCCGTCGTGCTCCTCGGGACAGCTCAGCAGCGTGTTGCCGATCGCCCGGACGGCCACCCTGCCCTCGGTGGCGAACCTGGCCGACGCCCCCACCGTGCGCACGCCCTGCGCGGCCCGCGCGTCGACGTGGAGGTCGTCGGCGTCGACGCGCACAGCGGGCCCGGCGCCCTCCGGAGCCAGCTCCGACACCAGCACGCGCAGGAACACCGCCGTGCCCTCCCCGGCGGCCAGCGGCCGCCTGGCGCACCGCGCGCCCTGCCCGGCCTGCCGGCAGGCCCAGCCGTCGACCGTGCCCACGGGTTCGAGCAGCGCCACGCCGTGCCCGCGTCTGGCCGGCGGCAGGAGGGTCACACCGGGCGGCAGCTCGACGGTCGCGGCCAGCTCGCCGCTCGGGCCGTCGCCGTCGTTGCGCAGGCGCATGCCGACGATGCCGGGCTGGGCGCGTACGAGCGCGCCGAGCGCGCCGATCGTGGCCCGCAGCCGCGCCCTGCCCCGCGGCTCCCGCCGCGGCGGCGGGACGCGCGCCGGCGGCTCGCTCGCCACGGGCAGCGGCACCGGCCGCACCGACACCGGGGGCCGGGCCACCAGTGTGGGCGTGGCCACCGGCCGCTCGGCCACCGGCGACTCCCCGGACACCAGCACGAACGCCGCCACCGCCGCGGACGCGACCGCGACACCGCCCGCCGCCACGACCTGCTGCCGCGAGGGCGCCCGCCGCAACCAGCCGAACAGCCGCAGCAGCCAGCCCGCTCCGCCGCCGGCCACGCCCGCCTTGGCCAGCGCCGCGGCGTAGCCGCCGAACACCGGGCCGGCGATCAGCGGGCCGACGATGACCCGCAGGCCGCGGTTGACGTCGGTCAGTTCGAGCAGGACGCCGTGGCACTCCTCGCAGTCGTTGACGTGGTCGTCGACCGCGCGCGAGTCGCGCCTGGCCAGGCCGCCTCTGACGTAGGCGCCCATCTTGCCGAGCACCGGACGGCACTCGTGCTGCGGCGCCGCGCGCAGGTGCATCTGCAGGTACGCCTGCCGCAGCCCCTCGCGCGCCCGGTAGGCCAGCGCCGCCACCCCGTTGGCCGACAGGCCGAGCAGCGGCGCGACCTCGGCGGGCTTGCACTTCTCCACCTCGGTGTGCCAGAGCACCGCCCGCCACCGCTCGGGCAGCGACAGGAACGCGCGCGAGATCATCGACCGCTCCAGGCCGACGAGCGCGGGGTCGACGAAGGGCACGCCCGCGTCGTAGCGCTCGATCTCGCCGGTGGTCACCTGGCGGCTCTCGACCCGGCCGCGGTCGTAGACGGTACGGCGCACGACGGTCAGCAGGTACGTGCGGAACCCCGACTCGGGCCCGCCGCCCCTGCCCACCAGGTCGAGGATCTTCGTGAACGACTCGGCCACGACGTCCTCGACCTCGGACTCGCCCCTGACGAGCTGCCTGGCCAGCGCGCGGGCCGCGGCCACGTGACGCTCGTAGAGCCGTCCGTACGCGGTCGCGTCGCCGGCGCGGACCTCCTTCAGCAGGTCCGCATCGCTTCGCGGCGATTCCACACTCATTGTGACCTCACGATTACGATGGGTTGCCCCGCGCAATCATTCCGCATTCTCCGTCATGACTAAACCGCAGCGCCGTCTTTACCTCCGAGGACCACGGGAGGACGCATGGACGAGGACGTGCTGTCGCGCTGGCGCGGGCGGAGCATGGCGGAGGGCTGGTCGCTGGCCGACGACTGGTGGACCCCGGCGGTGGCGTACGCGATCAGGGCCGTGACGGACGGCGGCGACCTGCGGCGCGCCTGCGAGGAGCTGGGCGCGGCGCGCGCCGGGGCGGGGGTCGGGATCAGCGAGGGGCTGGGCGATCTGGCGGCGCTGTTCGCCGTCACCGATCGAGGAGAGCCGACGTTCCCGCTGGTACGGGCGTACGCGGCCGGGTGGGCCGAGCAGAGCTTCGCGCCCATGAACGACCTGCAGTGCGAGGACCCGCTGACCGGCCTGGCCACGGTGGCCTACCTGCGTACCAGGCTGGGCGAGCTCTACCGGGGGGCGGTCGCGGGCGGGCACCTGCTGGTGGTGGCCGAGCCGTACGGGCAGATCGCCGAACTGGCCGAGCGGCTGGCGGCGGCGCTCAACCTGGCCACGGCGCTGCGCAGGGCGTTCACCGGCGACGAGACGCTGGCGCTGCTCGCGCCCACCCGCGTCGGCGCGGTGACCAGGGAGGACGACCGGCTGGCCGGCAAGATCGCCGACCTGCGCGCCACGGAGATCCTGTACGGCCGCCACCCCCGCGTCCGGGTGCGCCGGCTCCCCCGCGCGCACGCGCAGGCCCTGGCTCTCATCAGGACGCTGAGCCTGGGACCCTAAGCTTGGGCGCATGACAGACCGCGACAACCTGCTGGCCGAGATCAAGCGCAAGGCCGTCGTCCACGGCAAGGTCACGCTCTCCTCGGGCAAGGAGGCCGACTTCTACCTCGACCTGCGGCGGATCACGCTCGACGGGGTGGCCGCGCCGCTCGTCGGCAAGGTGATGCTCGACCTGACCGACGATCTCGACTTCGACGCCGTCGGCGGGCTCACGATGGGCGCCGACCCGGTGGCCTGCGCGATGCTGCACGCGGCGGCGGCGCGCGGGCGCACGCTCGACGCGTTCGTGGTGCGCAAGGCGCAGAAGTCGCACGGCATGCAGCGCCGGATCGAGGGGCCCGAGGTGAAGGGCCGCCGGGTGCTGGCCGTGGAGGACACCTCGACGACCGGCGGCTCGCCGCTGACCGCCGTGGAGGCGCTGCGGGAGGCGGGCGCCGAGGTGGTGGCCGTGGCCACCATCGTCGACCGGGGCGCGGGCGCGCGGATGGCGGAGGAGGGGCTCGACTACCGCACCGCCTTCACCCTCCAGGACCTCGGGCTGTGAAGGCCTCCCTCGCGCCCTGCTCGCCGGGGGCGCGGGGGCTGCCGTTCTCGGTGACGCGGACGGTGCCCGCGTCGCCGAGCACGACGTCGAGCTCGGGCTCGAAGTAGCTGACCTCTTCGCCTTTGCTCATCTCGCGATGGTGCAGCACGTCCCCGCCGGGGACGCGGACGGTCACGGTGGGGCAGACCTCGGCCACGCACTCGATGCGCACGGTCGGCGCCCTGCCCTCGCTCGCCCGCACGACCGTGGACCCTGCCGCGGAGGGCGGCCGCTCCGGCTGCGAGCCGGACGAGCCGATCAGGGCGCGCACGCCGACGACCACCAGCGTCACCACGGCCCCCACCGCGAGGACGACGAGGGCGGATCGGGCGATTCCCATCGGATCTGACCTGTGGCGTCCCACAGGGGGCACTGTACCCGGTGGTAACTCAAGGGCCCCCGGTCAGCGCCGGGGGCCGGTGCCTGCTGTCAGTGCTGGGGGTCGGTGCTGGAGGGCACGCGGTGGTGCTTGCCGTTGGGCAGCGGCAGCCGCTTGCGCTCGCGGCGCTTCTTGACGACCTCGACGATGATCGGGATCAGCGAGATGAAGACGATGATGAACACGCCCGGCAGGATGTACTTGTCGATCTGCTTGGGATCGACCTTGCTGCCGAGGAAGTAGCCGAGCAGCACCAGGCCCTCGACCCAGACCACGCCACCGATGACGTTCCACAGGAAGAAGCGCCTGGCGGGCATCTCCAGGACACCGGCCACCGGGTTCATGAACGTGCGGACGATCGGCACGAACCGCGCCAGCACGACCGCCCGCGCCGGGCCGAACTTCTGGAAGAACTCCTCGGCGCGCACCACGTGTTCGCGTTTGAACAGCCGCGAGTCGGGCCGGTCGAACATCTTCCTGCCGAACCTGGCCCCCAGGAAGTGGCCGAGCTGGGCGCCCGCGATGGCACACAACGGTGTGCCGATCACCAGGACGGGGAAGGAGATCGGCGGCGCCTCGCCCACGACCAGCGACGCGGAACTGAAGATCCCCGCCGCCACCAGCAGCGAGTCGCCCGGCAGGAAGAAGCCGAGCAGCAGACCCGTCTCGGCGAAGATGATCGCCAGGACGCCGATGGTGGCGAAGGCGCCGAGGATGGTGAGCCACCACGTCGGGTCGAGGAGATTCCAGAGCCAGTCCACCCCGTGAGCCTACCTGGAGCCGAGCGAATCGGATGTGGCCATCCGGCACGCGTTGTCACTACCAGTTGTGGTTGGGAGCCGGGATACTGGGCAGGCGCGAAGCCGTACTTCTCAGGGAGATGACTCATGCCCATCGCGACTCCAGAGGTCTACGCCGAGATGCTCGACCGTGCCAAGGCGGGCGGGTTCGCCTATCCGGCGATCAACGTGACCTCTTCTCAGACCTTGAACGCCGCGCTGCGCGGGTTCGCCGAGGCCGAGAGCGACGGCATCGTGCAGGTGTCCACCGGCGGCGCCGAGTTCCTCTCCGGCACGACGGTCAAGGACATGGTGACGGGCGCGACCGCGCTGGCCGAGTACGCCCGGGTGGTGGCCGCCAAGTACCCGGTCACGGTGGCGCTGCACACCGACCACTGTCCGAAGGACAAGCTCGACGGCTACATGCGGCCGCTGATCGACATCTCGCTGGAGCGGGTGTCCAAGGGCCTCGACCCGCTCTTCCAGTCGCACATGTGGGACGGCTCGGCCGTGCCGCTGGAGGAGAACCTGGAGATCGCCAAGGAGCTCCTGGACAAGTGCGCCCGCGCCCGGATCATCATGGAGATGGAGATCGGCGTCGTCGGCGGCGAGGAGGACGGCGTCGTCGGCGAGATCAACGAGAAGCTCTACACCACCGCCGAAGACGCGCTGGCCACGGCCGAGGCCGTCGGCGTCGGTGACCGGGGCCGCTACATGCTGGCCGCCACGTTCGGCAACGTGCACGGCGTCTACAAGCCGGGCCACGTGAAGCTGCGGCCGAGCGTGCTGAAGGAGATCCAGGAGGCGGTCGGCGCCAAGTACGGCAAGGACAAGCCGTTCGACCTGGTCTTCCACGGCGGCTCCGGCTCGCTGCTGGAGGAGATCCACGAGGCCATCTCCTACGGCGTGGTGAAGATGAACGTCGACACCGACACCCAGTACGCCTTCACCAGGCCGATCGCCGACCACATGTTCCGCAACTACGACGGCGTGCTGAAGGTCGACGGCGAGGTCGGCAACAAGAAGGCCTACGACCCGCGCGCCTACGGCAAGAGCGCCGAGACCGGCATGGCGGCCCGCGTGGCGGAGGCCTGCCACAACCTCAAGAGCAGTGGGACGAAGATCTCCTAGCCACTTGGGCGGCACGGCGGGTATGACTTGTCCTATGGATAACCTTCTCGCCGGGCCGCCCCCGACTCACCTGCCGGACCTGCCCGAGGCCAGGGAGGCGCTGGAATCCGGGGCCAAGGCCGCCGACGTGGCCGCCCGCTTCCCCGCCCACCCGGCGGCCTGGGCCGCGCTCGCGGAGGAGTACTTCGCGCAGGGCCATGCCGTCACCTCCTACGCCTTCGCCCGCACGGGCTACCATCGCGGCCTCGACCAGCTGCGCAGGAACGGCTGGAAGGGCCACGGTCCCATCCCTTGGGAGCACGAGCCCAACCGCGGCTTCCTGCGCTGCCTGCACGCCCTGTCCAGGGCGGCGCAGTCCATCGGCGAGAAGGACGAGGCCGAGCGCTGCCTGCAGTTCCTCAAGGACAGCAGCGAGACCGGATATGAGGCGCTGACCAAGGGTTAGCAGCGCATTGGGCCCGCATTGGGCCCACGCGCCTTGGGACGAATGGGCAGACTCGGGTAGTCTCTCTACGCAAGAGCCCCTGTCGCACTTGCGCCAGGGGTTTCGTTTTGTGCTCGGGAGACTGAACAATGCCGGCTGCCGTTCTCGTTGGGGCCCAGTGGGGCGATGAGGGCAAGGGCAAGGCCACCGACCTGCTCGGTGGCGACGTCGACTACGTCGTCCGTTATCAGGGTGGCAACAACGCGGGACACACCGTCGTCATCGGTGACCAGAAATACGCTCTGCATCTTCTGCCGACGGGGATCCTGTCGCCGGACGTCGTACCGGTGATCGGCAACGGTGTGGTGATCGACCCGGGGGTGCTGCTGAGCGAGATCGACGGGCTGGCCGCGCGGGGCATCTCCGCCGAACGCCTGCTGATCTCCTCCAACGCGCACCTGATCATGCCGCACCACAAGGCGCTGGACAAGGTCACCGAGCGCTATCTGGGCAAGGCCAAGATCGGCACCACCGGACGCGGCATCGGCCCCGCGTACGGCGACAAGATCGCCCGGATGGGCGTGCGGGTCCAGGACCTGCTCGACCCGGGCATCCTGGCCAAGAAGATCGAGGTCGCGCTGACCGAGAAGAACCAGGTGCTGACCAAGGTCTACAACCGGCGCGGCATCGACCCGGCCGCCGTGCTGGAGGAGTACCTGGCCTACGCCGAACGGCTCAAGCCGCACATCGCCGACACCTCGCTGGTGCTCTCCAAGGCGCTGGACGAGGGCAAGTTCGTGCTGCTGGAGGGCGGTCAGGGCACGCTGCTGGACATCGACCACGGCACGTACCCGTTCGTCACCTCCTCCTCGCCGACGTCCGGGGGCGCGTGCGCCGGGGCGGGCATCCCGCCGAACCGGCTCACGAAGATCATCGGGATCCTGAAGGCGTACACGACCCGCGTGGGCTCGGGGCCGTTCCCGACCGAGCTGACCGACGAGACGGGCGAGTGGCTGCGCAGGACCGGCGGCGAGTACGGCGTCACCACCGGCCGCGACCGTCGCTGCGGCTGGTTCGACGCGGTGATCGCCCGCTACGCGACCCGGATCAACGGGGTCACCGACTACTTCCTCACCAAGCTCGACATCCTGTCGGGGCTGGAGCGCATCCCGGTGTGCGTGGCCTACGAGGTCGACGGCGAGCGGTTCGACGAGATCCCGATGACCCAGACCGACTTCCACCACGCGGTCCCGGTCTACGAGGAGCTGCCGGGCTGGAAGGAGGACATCTCCAACGCCAAGTCGTTCGACGACCTGCCGCCGAACGCGCAGTCGTACGTGCGGGCGCTGGAGGAGATGAGCGGGGCGCCGATCTCGGCGATCGGCGTCGGCCCCGGCCGCGACCAGACCGTCGTGGTGCGGTCGCTGGTCTGACCGGCACGTGACGAGGGGCCCGGCGCGACAACGCGCCGGGCCCCTCGCGTGTGAAAGGAACTACGGCCGGACGGCGGGCTCCTCACGTGTCAGGTGACTACGGCGGGACGGCGGGCTCCCCGCGTGTCACCGGACTACGGCCCGACGGCGGGCTCCCCGCGTGTCACCGGACTACGGCCCGACGGCGGGCTCCCCGCGTGTCACCGGACTACGGCCCGACGGCGGGCTCCTCCTCCGCCGGGTCCGCGGCGGTGAGGACGGCGGCGGTCATCGGGGTGTGCAGGGTCCAGCCCAGGGTCTCGTACAGGGCCTGGCCCGCCTCGGTGGCGACCAGGATGCCCGTGCGGGCGCCCCGGGAGACGGCGGCGGCGGCGAGCGCGGCCATGACGACCGTGCCGAGGCCGCGCCGGCGGTGTTCGGCGGCCGTCTCCACCTGGTCGATCACGGCGGCCCGGTCCGCGACGGCGAACTGGCCGCGCGCCGCGACCTCGCCCGCGGCGGTGAGCAGCCGGGCCACGGTCACCCCCGCCCTGGTGGTGATCGCCAGGGTGTAGCCCGCGGGGGCCTTCGGGGTGGTGCGGGCCAGGGACGCGGTGGTCATCATGTACTCCTGCTCCTGCACGGACCACTGCGGGGGCAGGGAGGGGGCGACCGCCTCGGCGGGGGCGCAGAGCTTGAGCCAGGTGCCGGGGACGGTGAGGGTGCCGGTCAGGTGGTCCAGGATCTCCGCGGTAGGGGTGGGGACGACGTGCCGCGCCACGTGGCCGGGAAGGCCGACGTCCACTCTGAGGCCCCACGGTTCGGGTACGGGCCGCGGGGCGTTGCGGGAGATCACCCAGCCGTCCACCCATGCCCGGACTGTTGCTGAATGGGCATGTTTGAGAACCTCCGTCATGAGCTCCAGCTTATTGCAAGGTAGTTGCATTTATCGTGCAATAAGCGGGCGGAGAGTCCTCTTGGCGCCTTCCCTTCCGACCAGGGCGTAGCAGGATAAAAAGGACACGGCGTGGCACTGCCTCAGCGGGCCTCGCGCCGGGTAGTGTCCCCGGTGTGCGCGTTGAGATTCATGGTCACCGAGGAGCGCGGGGCCTGTGGCCGGAGAACACCCTGCCAGGGCTGAGCCGCACGATGGAGCTGGGCGTTCACGCGCTTGAGCTCGACGTCGCCCTCACCGCCGATCGCCGCCTCGTGCTCACGCACGACCTGACGGTCTCGGCCGTCACCAGTGCCGACCGCCGTCCGCTGCGGCAGGGCGATCCGCTCTTCCCGTACGTGGGCAAGCCGATCAACGCGCTCAGCCTCGCCCAGCTGCGCACGCTCGACGTGGGCGTACGCCTGCCGCGTCACCTCGACGACCCGTTCGCGCTCACCCAGGTCGCCATGCCGGAGACCAGGATGCCGACGCTCGGCGCGGTGCTCGGACTGGTCAACGCCTACGAGGCCGAGCACGTGCGGCTGCACGTCGAGCTGAAGTCCGACCCGACCAGGCCGGAGCTGACGGCCGACCCGGAGATGTTCACCGAGCTGGTGGTCGAGGAGCTCGACCGGCACGGCCGGCTGGGCAACGCCGCCGTCCTGAGCTTCGACTGGCGCGTCATCAGGCACGCGGCCCGGCTCGCCCCGGCGGCCAGGCGGTTCGCGCTGATCGAGCTCGACACGCTCCACTGGCACGAGGGCGGGCTGGGCGACGACATCCCGGCCGCCGCCCGCGAGGCCGGGGCCACCACGCTCTCGCCCGAGCACGTGATGGTCGACGAGAAGCTGATGGCCCAGGCAGCCGCGGCGGGCCTCGACGTGGCGGTCTGGACGGTCAACGACCAGGCCCTGGCCGGCCGCATGATCGACCTCGGCGTGGCCGGGATCGTGACCGACTATCCCGACCGCATGCGGGAGCTGTGGCGCGAGCGCGGCCTCGACCTGCCGGAGGGCGTCCGGCCGCTCAAGCCCGTGAGCGTCTGAGCACCGCGCGAGCCCGTGAGCGTCTGAGCACCGCACGAGCCCCCGAGCGTCCGGGCGCGTCGTTCAGAGCCAGCCGTTGCGGCGGAAGCCGCGGTGCAGCAGCACGCAGGCAGTGATCATCACGGCCAGCACCGCCGGATAGCCCCAGACCTGCTTGGTCTCGGGCATGAAGTCGAAGTTCATGCCGTAGATGCCGGCGATCATCGTCGGCACGGCCAGGATGGCGACCCACGACGAGATCTTGCGCATGTCCTCGTTGGCCAGGGCGTTCGAGCGGGCCAGGGCGGCCTGCAGGATCGAGCTGCACAGTTCGTTGGAGGACTCGACCTGCTCGCACACGCGGGACAGGTGGTCGCCGACGTCGCGGAAGTACTCGCGCATCTCCGAGGGGATGACGCGGCGCTGCGGCAGCGCCGACAGCGGCGACTGCAGCGGGGTCACGGCCCGCTTCATCTCCAGCATCTCCCGCTTGAGCTGGTAGATCCGGTTGATGTCGCGGGAGCTGACGTCGGCGAAGACGGTCGCCTCGACCTCTTCGAGCTCCAGCTGCATCAGGTCGGCCACCTGGAGGTACTGGTCGACGACGTGGTCGGCGATGGCGTGCAGCACGCCGGCCGGGCCGCGGTTCATCAGCTTGGGCTTGTCCTCAAGGCGCTCGCGGACCAGGGTCAGCGGGCAGTGCTCGCCGTGGCGCACGGTGACCACGAAGTCGACCCCGAGGAACACCATGATCTCGCCGGTGGCGATGATCTCGCTGTTGGCCGTCAGCTCGTCGTGGTCGAGGTAGGCGACCGTCTTCAGCACCATGAACAGCGACTCGCCGTAGCGCTCGACCTTGGGACGCTGGTGGGCCTTGACCGCGTCCTCGACGGCCAGCGGGTGCAGCCCGAAGACCTCGGACAACCACTCCACCTCGGGCGCCTCGGGCTCGTGCAGCCCGACCCAGACGAACGCGTTCGCGCCGTCGGAGTTCTTGTTGTGCTCGCGGACGAGGTCGAGGGACTCGACGATGCCCGGGGCGCAGACCTTCTTGCCCTGGATGTAGGCGCCGAATTCGACGATGGAGTCGACAGGGGGCACGCAGACCTCACGCACCGGCTTGGTGAGCGGGCGTCCGGCGTGCGGCTGAACAGGGTGACGGTTGATGCGACGGAAAAGCGTGGACGAGCGCATGGCAGTCCCTTTCCGCCCGACCTGGCACGCTCCACGCGCGATGAAAAGTCACCTCAATCGACACAAATGCGTGGAGGCACGATCAGGCTGCCGGATTGGAGTGGTCGGGGGTAACTGGGGCGTACGTGGGAGAGCACGTACTGCTGGGATCACCAGGTTTCATCCCGGACCACCTCCAATCACAAGAGACGCCGCAAAGCCGCCTTAACCTACCACAGGCGGGTGAACCCAAACGACGATACTCGCCGGAGGGTGCTCGGTTCAGGTAGAACCGCACAAAGATGCGGGCTTGTTCCGGCATTCGACGTGCCTGCAACCCGCCCGGGACCCGCGCCGGGCGGGGGGTCCGGGCCTGCGACAATGGGGCACGTGCGCGTTCTAGTCATTGGTTCCGGAGGGCGTGAGCACGCCCTGTGCCGTTCGCTCAAACTCGATCCCCAGGTCAGCGAGCTCCACTGTGCTCCCGGTAACGCGGGCATCGAGGGCGTCGCGACCGTTCATCCCGTCGATCCCGTCGATCCCGCGCAGGTGGCCGAGCTGGCCGGGCGGCTGGGGGCCGACCTCGTCGTCATCGGGCCGGAGGCGCCGCTCGTCGCGGGCGTGGCCGACGCCGTGCGCGAGGCCGGCATCGCCTGCTTCGGGCCGACCCGTGAGGCGGCCATGCTCGAAGGCTCCAAGGCGTTCGCCAAGGAGATCATGAATGCCGCCGACGTGCCCACCGCCCGGGCCCGCACCTGCGAGACCGAGGAGGAGGCCGCCGCCGCGCTCGACGAGTTCGGCGCCCCCTACGTCGTCAAGGACGACGGCCTCGCCGCCGGCAAGGGCGTGGTCGTCACGCGCGACCGCGACCAGGCGCTGGCGCACGCGCGGGCCTGCGAGCGGGTGGTCATCGAGGAGTTCCTCGACGGGCCCGAGGTGTCGCTGTTCGCGCTGTGCGACGGCAGCACGGCGGTGCCGCTCCAGCTCGCCCAGGACTTCAAGCGCGCCTACGACGGCGACGAGGGGCCCAACACCGGCGGCATGGGCGCGTACACGCCGCTCCCCTGGGCGCCGGAAGGGCTGACCGAGCAGGTCATGCGCGAGGTCGTGCACCCGACGATCGCCGAGCTGGGGCGGCGCGGGCTGCCGTACCAGGGGGTGCTCTACGTGGGGCTGGCCCTGACCCAGAAGGGGCCGAAGGTGGTCGAGTTCAACGCCCGGTTCGGCGACCCCGAGACGCAGGTGCTGCTCGACCGGCTGGAGACGCCGCTCGGCGGGCTGCTGATGGCCTGCGCCACCGGCGAGCTCGGCCTCGACCCGGTGTTCAAGGACGGCTCGGCGGTGACCGTGGTGATCGCGGCGGAGAACTACCCCGACACCCCGGTCAAGGGCGACGTGATCACCGGCCTGACCGAGACCGAGAACGCGTACGTGATCCACGCCGGCACCGCGCGCGGCCCCGGCGGCGAGGTCGTCTCCAACGGCGGCCGGGTGCTGACCGTCGTCGGCCACGGCCCCGACCAGGCGAGCGCCCGCCGCAACGCCTACGACCTCGTCGACCGCGTCGAGCTGCGCGGCTCGCACCACAGGACGGACATCGCCCGATGAAGCATCTGCACTCCGGCAAGGTACGCGACCTCTACGAGACCGACGAGGGCCTGCTGCTGATGGTCGCCTCCGACCGCATCTCGGCCTTCGACTACGTGCTGGAGCCCGGCATCCCCGACAAGGGCGCGATCCTCACGCAGATGTCGCTGTGGTGGTTCGACCAGCTCAAGGACGTCGTGCCCAACCACATCCTGGCCAGGGGCGACGACGCGCGCAGCGTGCTGTGCAAGCCGCTGCGCATGGTCCAGGTGGAGTGCGTGGCCCGCGGCTACCTGACCGGCGGCGGCCTGTCGGAGTACCGCGCGACCGGCACGGTCTCCGGGGTGCCGCTGCCCCCCGGTCTGGAGGACGGCTCCCGGCTGCCGGAGCCGATCTTCACCCCCTCGACGAAGGCCCCCCAGGGAGAGCACGACGAGCCGATCTCCTTCGAGCAGGTGGTCGCCGAGGTCGGCGCGGAGACGGCCGACGAGCTGCGGCGCATCACGCTCGACGTCTACACGCGCGGCTCGGAGATCGCCCGCGAGCGCGGCATCATCCTGGCCGACACCAAGATCGAGCTGGGCTTCGACGCCGACGGCGTGCTGACCCTGGGCGACGAGGTGCTGACGCCGGACTCGTCGCGGTTCTGGCCGGCCGACGAATGGCAGCCGGGCAGGGCGCAACCTTCTTTCGATAAGCAATATGTACGTGATTGGCTGCTCTCGCCCGAATCCGGATGGGACAAATCCTCCGGAAACCCCCCACCTCGGCTTCCCGAGCACGTTGTCGAGCGCACAAGGCAGCGATACCTAGAAGCGTATGAGCGCGTCACGGGGGCTCCCTTTAGCGGATGATTCGGCTGGGTCACCTGGTGTCAGCCACTACTGTTGGCCCGATCGAGCCTCACCGTTGATTTCAAGGAGCCGCACGAAATGGTCCGTTACCGCGTGCGCGGTGGCAACGCACTGCGTGGAACCGCGTTCATCCAGGGCGCGAAGAACGCCGTGCTTCCCATGATCGGTGCGGCTCTGCTGGCCGCCAAGGGCCGTACCGTGCTGCGGAACGTGCCGATCATCGAAGACGTCCGGCGCGCGGTCGAGCTGGCCGAGGCGATCGGCGCGTACGTGGAGCTGCACGAGTCCGAGCGCACGCTGGTCATCGACGCCTCCCGGCTGAGCAGCCCGGTGCTGCCGGCCGAGATCGCGCGCCGGTTCCGCGGCTCGGTGCTGTTCACCCCCGCGCTGCTCCACCGGCTGGGCGAGGCGATCGTGGAGGGCGTGGGCGGCTGCAACCTCGGCAGCCGCAACCTCGACTTCCACTACCTGGGCTACAAGCGGCTGGGCGCGGTCGTCGACGAGGGCGAGACCGTCATCCACGTCAAGGCCAGCGGCCTGACCGGCGCGACGCTCTACCTGGACACGCCCTCCCACACCGGCACCGAGAACCTGATCATGGCCGCCGCCCTGGCCAAGGGCACGACGGTGATCGAGAACGCGGCTCTTGAGCCGGAAGTGCTCGACGTCATCGACATGCTCACCAAGATGGGCGCGCGCATCAGCGGCGGCGGCACCGGGTTCATCACCGTCGAGGGCGTGGAGGAGCTGCACGCCGTCGAGCACACCGTGATGCCCGACCGGCTCGACGCGGGCGTGTTCGCGATGGCCGCGGCGATCACCGGCGGCGAGCTCAGCCTCGTGGGCACCGGCCTCGACCTGGGCGTCGTCCGCTACAAGCTGGAGCAGATGGGCGTCGACTTCGCCCGGCAGGGCGCGGTGCTGCACGTGCGGTGCGACCGTCCGCTGCGGCCCATCAACATCATCACCGACACCTATCCCGGCTTCGCGACCGACCTGCAGTCGCCGATGATGACGGTGGCCGCCCTGGCCGACGGCACGAGCTACATCCACGAGCGCATCTTCGACGGCCGTTTCGCCCTGGCCGGCGAGCTCAACAAGATGGGCGCCGACGTCGAGGTCGACGACAGCAGGGCCGTCGTGCGCGGGCGCACGCCGCTCAAGGGCGCGCAAGTCACGGCGCACGATCTGCGCTCCGGTATCGCGCTCGTGCTCGCCGGTCTGGCGGCCGAAGGAGAGACCGTCATCGAGTCCGGATACCTCATCGACCGCGGCCACGCACATCTCGCGGCGCGAATGCGCGCGCTCGGCGCGGACATTACACGAGAGATTTCTGAGCGCTAAAAAACATGAGAAAAACCGCGTTGAGCTGCTGAGACATCTTGTCGGGCGGTCAACCAGAACGACTTTCCGGAAAAGTCGGGCGTGACATTACGGCCCCCGCGAGCGATCGTTCCAAAAGAGAGCACTGCAACGGACGGCAGGATGGGACGAACATTGGTCGAGAGGGCCGAAGAAACTCCCCGAGTGTCACGCCCGGGCGCCATGACACCGGACCTCACCATCGGCGTGGTCGGACCCCACGACCTGGTCGAGCGAGTCATGCTGATGGGTCACGCCGCGGCACCGCTGCCGTGTCGCCTGGTCGCGGCCGCGTACCGCGATGAGCAGGAGGCGCCCGACAAGGTGACGCGGCTCGGTCCCGGTGTCGACGCGTGCCTGTTCGCCAGCCCGGTCCCTTATGACCTGGCCAGGCGATCAGGCGTGCTGACGATGCCCGCGACCTACGTGCAACTCGGCGGAGCGGCATTGGTGGCGGCGCTGGCGAAGGCCGCACTTGACACTCGGATGGACCCGCAACGGGTCAGCGTGGACGTGGTCAGCAGGGCGGATGTCGAGGAGGCGTACACCGACCTCGGCATACCGGCCACGGACGTGCACAGCCGCGACGAGCCCGGAGCCACGGGCACGATCGCGGCCTACCACGAACGGCTGGCCCGCCAGGGCGCCACCTCGGGGGCACTGACGTGCCTGCCCGCGGTGGCCGAACGCCTGCACGCAGCCGGCGTGCCGGTCATCAGGATCAGGCCGACCTCGGCCGCGGTCCGGACGGCGCTGCACACCGCGGCGCTGCTCGGGGCGCATCACCGGCTGGAGGAGTCGCAGCTCACCGTGGTGCTGGTGGAGGTGCCGACGCTGCGCGAGCCCGTGCGGCGCGCGGCGCCGCGCTACTGGCGCGACGAGCTGCGGCTGTCGCTCCACCGGTTACTGGTCCAGGAGGCGAACCGGATCAACGCGACCGTCTGGCCGATCGACGATCACAGTTACCTGGTCACCGCGACCAGGGGCTCGATCGCCGCGGCCACCGACGGGTTCAGGGTGCTGCCCTTCGCGGCCAGGATCCGGGACGAGCTGGGGCTGGCGGTCGAGGTGGGCGTCGGGATGGGGCGGACGACACACGACGCGGAGTCGCACGCGCGCGCCGCGCTGGCCCGTACCCAGGCGGGCAAGCAGGCGCAGGGGTTCGCGGTGGACCGCGAGGGCCGGGCCCTCATCCCGGCCCCCCGGATGCCACCCTCCGGGTCGACCGCGCTCAAGCCGAAGGGCGTGGAGGTGCTGGCCAGGCTGGCGGCCAAGCTCGAAGGCGGCGACACGGTGGTCGACGCCGAGGGCGCGGGCAAGATGCTCGGGGTGACGCCGCGCACGGCTCGGCGGTTGCTGCGCACGCTGGTTGACGAGGGACTCGCGTGGCCGCTTCCGCCGAACCGCACCCCGCAGCCGGGGCGTCCGCGTCAGCTCTACCGGCTCATCGTGGAGAAGCTCGGACCACGGTGACCGTACGGGGCCCGTCGTCCCATTTCAGGGGCGACGGGTGCCCGGTTCTTGACCTGGGGAGTCAGAGGTACAGACAATCCGCTTGACTCTTGTGGTCTTATTGGTTGACCCGAGTAGATGCGGGTATGTTCTCCCACGCCCCCGATCGACGGGATTCGGACGGGGGCGCCAAACTTTCCCGCACAGCCCCTTCGCCGCCGCCCTTTTTACGGAAGGCGTCCGGACGGGGCTGTGAGGCCGTTTGGCGGCACTGTCGGACCGGCGGGCATGTCCGGATATAGCCGGTCACCACAACCCGCCTGGGACGCTTTCAGCAGGCGCCCGCCAATCGCCCGCTACAGCAGGCGCACGCCATCCCACACCGGCTTCAGCAGGCGCACGCGACCCCACACCGGCGTCAGCAGGCGCACGCGATCCCCGAGACCGGCGCCGTCAGGGCGTCGACCGGTCGCCGGGTCACGCCCGACGCCGTCTCGACCGGAAAGCCCTCCCTGGCCCAGTACTCGAAGCCGCCGAGCATCTCCTTGACCGCGTACCCGAGCCGGGCGAACTCCAGGGCGGCCCGCGTGGCGCCGTTGCAGCCGGGACCCCAGCAGTAGGTGACGACGGTGGCCTCCCGGGGGATCAGCGCGGCCGCCCCGGCGGCGATCTCGGCCGTCGGCAGGTGCACCGCCCCCTGGACGTGCCCCTGGTCCCAGCTCTCCCGGCTGCGCGAGTCCACGACCACGACGCCCGGTGCGCCGGCGGCCAGGTCGGCGGCCACGTCAGAGACGTCGGTCTCGAAGGCCAGGCGGGCGGCGAAGTGGGCGAGGGCGGCGGCGTTGGGGGCGGCCGGGGTGGAGGTGACGGCTGACATCTACGACATTTCCCTTCATTGCTGGTCAGTGGCGATCGTCCCAGCCGGCCCGCCCACTCACCAGTGGCACGAAAGCCGCCTGTCGCTAATATCGCGCCAAATCCCTAAGTCCGATACCCGCAGGTGCTTTGTCGTGGTCGCCCGATAAAGTCATGACCCATGAGTGCGAACACCACTGACAGCCGGGCTCCCGTCCTCGTCTGGAGCGCCCTGGCGATCGTGTACGTGGTGTGGGGCTCGACCTACCTCGGCATCAGGATCGCCATCGAGACCATGCCCCCCATGCTGAGCGGCGCGCTGCGGTTCGTGACGGCCGCGCTGCTGCTCGGCGGCTTCCTGCTGATCAGGAAGGGCCTGGAGCCGTTCCGGGTGTCGTGGCGGCAGGTCTGCGGGGCCGGGCTGGTCGGCCTGCTCCTGCTGACCAGCGGCAACGGCATGGTCGCCGTGGCCGAGCAGCACATCTCCAGCGGCCTGGCCGCGCTGCTCGTGGCCTCGGTGCCGCTCTGGCTCGTCGTGTTCCGGATCCTGGTCAGGGACCGGCCGGCCGTGCTGACGCTGGCCGGCGTGCTCGTCGGGTTCGCCGGC
Source organism: Nonomuraea sp. NPDC004702 (assembly GCF_053601695.1). Taxonomy (NCBI): domain Bacteria; kingdom Bacillati; phylum Actinomycetota; class Actinomycetes; order Streptosporangiales; family Streptosporangiaceae; genus Nonomuraea; species Nonomuraea sp. NPDC004702. The sequence continues at coordinate 49,572 of NZ_JBSGCE010000008.1, read as the reverse complement.
GTCGCGGCGTTGTCGCTGACCGGCGGCCAGTCGGTGGACACCACCGGGATCGTGGTGATCCTGGTGGCCTCGTTCTCGTGGTCGGTCGGCTCGTTCCTGTCGGCGCGCATCCCCATGCCCGCCAACCCCTTCGCGGCCAGCTCGATCGAGATGCTGGTCGGCGGCGCCGGCCTGGCCGTGACCGGCACGGTGCTCGGCGAACGGCTCGACCTGGCGGCGGTCTCCGGGCGTTCCTGGGCGGCGCTGGCCTACCTGGTGCTGGTCGGCTCGCTGGTCGGCTTCACCGCCTACACCTGGCTGTTGGGGAACGCGCCGATCTCGCTGGTCTCCACGTACGCCTACGTCAACCCGGTCGTCGCCGTGCTCCTCGGCGTGCTGGTCGTCAACGAGCACGTGACCCCGCAGATCATCGCCGGCGGGGCGGTGATCCTGGTGGGCGTCGCCCTGGTGGTCTCCACCGAACGACGCGCCAAAGCCAGGACCGCGACCCTCGCGGAAGAGGTCAGCGCCTAACCGCGGAACTCCTTGGCGGCGGCGAGGAAGGCGTCGTTGGCCTCGGGGTCGCCGATGGACACCCGGGCCCCCTCGCCCGCGAACGGCCGTACGGCCACGCCCTCCACCGCGCAGGCGGCGGCGAAGTCGAGGGTGCGCTCGCCGAGCCGCAGCCAGACGAAGTTCGCCTCGGTCGGCGGCACCGTCCAGCCCTGCTCGATCAGCGACTCGCGGACCCGGCCGCGCTCCTTGACCACCCGCTCGACCCGCTCCAGCAGCTCGTCCTCGGCCTTCAGCGAGGCGACGGCGGCGACCTGCGCGAGGTGGTTGACGGCGAACGGGATGATCGTCTTGCGGACGGCCGCCGCCACGGGCTCGTGCCCGATCAGGTAGCCGACCCGCAGGCCCGCCAGCCCGTACGCCTTGGAGAAGGTGCGCAGCACGCAGACGTTCGGCCGGTCGCGGTAGAGCGTCAGGCCGTCGGGGACGTCCTCGTCGCGGACGTACTCGCGGTAGGCCTCGTCCAGCACCACGAGCACGTTCTCCGGCACGCGGTCCAGGAAGGACACCAGGGCGTCGCGGCGGATCGCGGTGCCGGTGGGGTTGTTGGGGTTGCACACGAAGACCATGCGGGTGCGGTCGGTGATCGCCTCCGCCATGGCGTCCAGGTCGTGATCCTCGCCGGCCAGCGGCACCTGGACGGACGTGACCCCCGACAGGTCCGCCAGCAACGGGTACGCCTCGAACGACCGCCACGCGTAGACGACCTCGACGCCGGGCTCGCCGACCGTCTCGAACAGCTGCTGGGCCACCGTGACCGAGCCCGCGCCCAGCGCGATGTGCTCGAACGGCACGTCGTACCGCTCGGCGAGGGCCTCGGTCAGCCCGACGGCGCCGGGGTCGGGATAGCGGTTGATCTGCCGGGCGCCCTCGGCGACGGCCTCGACCACGGAGGGCAGCGGGTCGTAGGGGGATTCGTTCGAGGAGAGCTTGTACGACCGGCCGTCGGCGGAGACCACGGCCTTGCCCGGCTTGTAGGGGGGCATGGTGTCCAGGATGTGGCGGAAACGAGGCATAGAACTACCTTAAAAGGCCACGCCCGATGAAGCATCCGCCAGCCCCCGCACGTCGAGAGGGCTCACGGCCGGACGCGTTCCCAGCGCGTCTCGCCGTCGTGCACGAGGTCGGTGGGGTGGAGGCCGGCGTGGGCGGCGACCGCGGCGGAGGCCGCGTGGCCGGGGTGGATGTGGGCGACGACCGTGCCGATGTCCTGGGCGTCGCACCAGGAGACCAGGGCGCCGGCGGCCTCCGCGGCCAGGCCGCGGCCCTGCCAGGGCACCCCGACCACCCAGGCGATCTCGGCCGTGCCCGCCTCGACGGTCGCCTGCACGTAGCCGGTCAGCCGGCCGTCGGCACGCAGGCGGAGCACCCAGTTGCGCCACCCGGGCGGGCCCGCGGCCAGGCGTTCGTAGCGGGCGCGCAGCTCCTGCTCGGTGGCGGGGACGCCGCCGATGAACTCGTGCAGGCGCGGGTCGGCGAGCACCGCCGCCATCTCCGCGGCGTGCTCGACTTGCAGGGGCACGAGCGACAGGCGAGGGGTCTCGATGACGTCGATGAGGTCGTTCGGGATGGTCACTCCTGGAGCATGGGCGGGTGGAGGAGTTCGGCGGGGCCGCGGCGGAAGAGCTTGGCGGGGCGGCCGCCGTCTCTGGTGGTGGTGGCGCCCGTCTCCACCAGGAAGCCCTCCGCCTTGGTGACCTTCCGATGGAAGTTGCGGGGATCGAGGGGACGCCCCCAGACGATCTCGTACACCCGGCGCAGGTCCGCGACGGTGAACTCCGGCGGGCAGAAGGCCGCCCCCAGGGACGTGTACTCCAGCTTGGCGCGGGCCCGGTCGACGCCGTCGAGCATGATGCGGCGGTGGTCGAAGGCCATGACGGACAGCGCCTCGACCGGCTGCCAGCTCATGTGCGCCTTCTCCGAGGCCGGCAGGTCGGGGGCCAGGCCCAGGTAGGCGACGCTCAGCACGCGCTGGCGCGGGTCGCGGTCGGGGTATCCGTACGTCTGGAGCTGCTCCAGGTGCACCGGGGCGCCCGGGAGCCCGGCCCGCTCGGCCAGGATGCGGTGGGCGGCGGCCGGCAGGTCCTCGTCGAGCTGGATGAAGCCGCCCGGCAGCGACCAGCGGCGCATGAACGGCGGGTTGTCGCGCCGCCACACCAGGGCGCTGAGCGCATGGTTGCGCACGGTGAGCACGACCAGGTCGACGCTGACCGGGATGCTCGGGACCATGGACGGCACGTTACACGGAGTCCCGTCTGCCCTATGCGGATATGCGTACGTGGAGGGGCGTCGTGGCCTCCTTGCCGGACGCCCCCTTGATCCCTATCTTGACCCATTCCCCGGGCGGCACCTGGGTCCAGTCGAACGGCACCCAGGCCGTCGCCATCCGGGCCGGGTGCTCGTCCAGCGGGTCCTTGTCCAGCCAGCCGACGGCCGAGACCACCAGTTCCTTGGTGCCGCCGGACCATTCGACGAGCACGGTGCTGCCGTCCAGGTTGTAGCCGCGCACCTCGACGCCGTCCTGGGGGTCGCGGGGCCGCCTGATGGCGTCCACGGCGATCGGGCGCTGCCAGTCGCCGGCGATCTCGTCCTGGAGCGAGGGGTCGCCGCAGGTCATGAAGTCGCTCCACATGTAGGAGACGATCTTCTGGACGTACCGGCCGGCCATCGTGACGGCCTGGTCGAGGCGCTTCTTGTCCGTCTGGCCGCGGGTGCCCTGCGGGGCGCACGGCTGCTTGCCGGACGGCTCGAACGCCTCCACGTTCGCCCACAGCTCCACCTCGTGACCGGCCTGGAGCATCTCGTCGCGGGCCTTGGCCATCTCCCGGTAGTAGTCGCGGGTCGAGCCGTGGTACGCGGTGCCGTACGTGGCCTCGCCGACCACCGGACGCAGCCGGTCGTCCACCTCGGTGTCGCGCTCGTCCGGCCAGAACAGGCCGACCTTGCCGGTCCCCCGGCTGTCCTGCGGGGCGATGATGCCGACGCCGGTCCGGGCCAGCGCCTTGAACGCCTCGGCCACCTGCGCCGGCGTCTGGCCGAAGCCGACCCGCTTGCGCGCGTCCAGGTACGGGCTGATCAGGATCGGCTTGCCCAGCTCCTGCTCGACGATCCGGTGCTGGTCGGCGTACACCTCAAGGGTGGGGTTGGTGGCCAGCGTGGCCCCCATCTGGACCTCGAACGGCTGGTAGACGCCGCCCAGGGCCTGCCGGTCGGCGAAGCGCACGCCGTAGTCCTGCAGGATGCGCCGGGTCAGCGTGGTGAGGGTGCCGATGTGCCGCTTGTTCGCCCTGGTCGGCGTCTCGGAGTCGCGCGGGGCGAGCGGCAGTGCCGGGAAGACCCGCATGCTGAACTGGTCGGCCAGGTCGAGCAGCTCGGCCAGGCTGTCCTTGGCCGAGCCGGCCACCAGGATCAGGTCGTACGACGTGGCCTTCTTGGTGAAGTCGCAGGTGGCGTCGTCGGAGCCGTCCGGAGGGGCGACCATGCGGTAGTAGATGCGGTCGCCGGCCTTGACGGCGTGTTCCATCTTGGGGCAGCGGAACAGGTCGCCGCCGAACGCCTCGTCGGTGCGGTAGACGTACGTGCGCCCGATCCGGTTGCCGGGGTTGGCCTTGCGCAGGTCCCGTTCGGCCGCGTCGTGGCAGCTCAGGCCGTCCTCTTCGCACGCCTTGTACAGCGGGTCGAGCGTCCCGTCCTTCGCCAGCACCTCGCCGGTGTCGTCGGAGACGCTGCGGAACTGCAGGCCGTACCCGATCCTGATGATCGTGTCGCCGCCGGCGCGGTGGATCTCCTGGAGCTGGTGACGCCAGGTGCACGGGTTCGACTTCGGCGTGATCCAGTAGCCGGTGACGGCGTAGAAGTTCTTGGTCGTGGTGTCGAACGTGCCGCAGGGGTCGGTGAACTCCTTGACCTTCGGCGGCGGCGGCGTCGATACGGTCCTGGACGGCTTCGGCGTGCTCGACGAGGACGCGACCGGCCGCTCGGACGACGACGGGAAAAGGATGATCACCACCGCGACCACGGCCAGGACGGCTGCGCCCACGAGCAGGAAGAGCCATCGCACGTTCAGGAACCTACCGCTCTCGTGATCTGCCGGAGATAAACCGCTATCGCGTGATCCCGGCCCATGCCTCAAGCTGGGTCACGAACCGCTTGGCCGAGTTCGGCCAGTGGTGGTTCGCGCGGGCCGCGGCGTACCCGCGAGCGCCCTGCGCCCGCCGCTCGCGCACGTCGTCCCGCAGCGTCAGCACCGCCTGCGCGACGGCCTTCGGGTCCTCCCAGGGCACGACGACGCCGCTGTCGTACCGCTCCACCAGCTCGACCGCGCGCGGCGACGGCGTCGTGATGACCGGGATGCCGTGCGCCATGTACTCCACGATCTTGGTGGGCATCGAGTGCCGGTAGTTGGGCTCGTCGTGCAGCAGCGACAGCCCGGCCAGCGCCCCGTCGAGCCGCTTGAGCGCCTCGTCGTTGGGCATGAAGTCACGCCACTCCAGCAGGCCGTCGGCGACGGCCTGGTTGAGCATCGGACGGCTCTGCGGATCGGCGTACCCGATCAGCTCCACCGTCACCCGGTACGGCTGCAGCAGCTTGGCCACCTCGACGGCCTCGAACACGCCGCGCGCCCGCGACAACCACCCGAGGTAGACCACCCGGTCGTCGCCCGGAGGCGTCACCGAGTCCGGTACCCAGGTCTCGTTCGGCACGATCAGATGGGCGTGCTTGAACCGGCCCGCGTAGGCGGTCTCGGCCAGCAGCAGGTGCATGTGCCGTTCGGCCGTGCCCTCCAGCATGCGGGCGAAGAAGCGCACCGGCGGGCGCAGGAACGAGGGCAGCCACGGCTTGAGCGACAACGTCGCCGGGGTGTCCTCGTGCACGTCCCAGACCACCGGCGGCCGGTTGCGCACGCCCCAGACCGCGAACAGCAGCTCCGGGTCGTGGATCAGGACCAGGTCGACCTTGTTCCGCATGCGCTTGAACAGCCGCCGGGCGGCCCAGACGGCCGCCACGCGTTTCCGCTGGGCGGCCCTGGGCAGATCGACGCCGTTGACCCATGGACGCGGTACGACCCCGTGCGCCGAGAAGGAGGCGGCATACGTGACCTCATGACCGGCATCCACGAGGGCACGGATCTGCCGATGCAGAATTCTCGCGTCCTCGGGGTTATGCACCACCGTCATGACGAGCACGTGCACTGCGCGCAGCCCTCCGTCGCTACAGCCGCTCGACGCGTTCACCCTCGGTGAGCACACCGCGGGTGTCCAGCACGAGCTTGGCCTTCGCCTCGACCATGGCCAGATCGAACGCGGCGTGCTGCTGCAGCAGCAGCGTCACGTCGGCGTTGACCACGGCCTCGGTCAGATCCTCTTCCCGTGGCACCGGAGTGCCGTCGACCGACCACTCCTTGACGTACGGATCGGCGAACGAGAGATCGGCTCCCAGTTCCAGCAGCGCACGCGCCACAGGCAGAGCCGGAGTTTCCCGTTCGTCGGCGATATCCGGTTTGTACGTGACGCCGAGCATAACCACTCGGGCGCCGTTCACGGGCTTCTTGTGTCTGTTCAGCAGTCGCTGGACGCGCGCCACCACGTAGGACGGCATGCGCTCGTTGATCTCCTGGGCCAGCTCCACGAACCTGAACGGGTACCCGAGCTTGCGCACGGTGTAGGACAGGTACGAGGGGTCCACGGGGATGCAGTGACCGCCGACGCCCGGCCCCGGCAGGAACTTCTGGAAGCCGAACGGCTTGGTGGCCGCGGCCTCGATCGACTCCCACAGGTTGATGCCGAGCTCGTCGCAGAAGATCGCCATCTCGTTGACGAGGGCGATGTTGACGTGCCGGTAGGTGTTCTCCAGCAGCTTGGCCATCTCCGCCTCGCGGGTGCCGCTGACCGGCACCACCTGCTCGATGAACTGCTTGTAGAACGCCGTCGCCCGGTCGCGGCAGACCGGCGTGTAGCCGCCCACGACCTTCGGGGTGTTCTTGAGCCCGAACTTCGGGTTGCCCGGGTCGATGCGCTCGGGCGAGAAGGCCAGGTGGAAGTCCACGCCGGCGGCCAGGCCCGACTGCTCCAGCAGCGGGCGGGCCACCTCGTCGGTGGTGCCGGGCCAGGTGGTGGATTCGAGCACGACGAGCGTGCCCTTGCTGAGGTTGCGGGCGACGGCCTTGGTCGCGCCCTCGACCGCGGACAGGTCGGGACGGTGGTCCTCGTCCAGCGGGGTGGGTACGCAGATGACGATCGTGTTGCTTCTGGCCAGCACGGACTCGTCCAGCGTCGCGCTGAATCCGTTCGCCAGCATGTGATCGAGGTCAGCGTCGGTCAGGTCATCGATGTAGGACTGCCCGGCGTTGAGCGCGTCGACCTTCCGGGGGTCGACGTCCACGCCGACGACCCGCAGCCCGGCGGCAACCGCTTCCTTCGCAAGCGGCATACCGACGTAGCCCAGGCCGATGACAGCCAAGTCGATTTCTGTCACAGCAGTGCCTTCGAGAGCCGGAAACAACACTTCATGGTCGCAAAGGTTATCTCAAGTCCACCTAGCTCACGCCTAATGCGACCGAACCCGTCACAACGTACAGGCAACGTGGAGGTCATCTTTCGGCAAGCGATCGGTATAGAGCTTGATAAGTCTCGGCAACGCGGCTCCAGGTCCGCTTCGCGGCGACTTCGGCGCGTCCGGCCTCGCCCATCTCCGCCCGTCTGGCCGGGTCCTCGCGCAGGCCGGCGATCGCCTTGGCCAGCTCGGCCGGGTCGCCCGCAGGCACCAGCAGGCCGGCCCCGTCGGAGCCGACGAGCTCGGAGAGCGCGGGCAGATCGCTGAGCACCACCGGCTTGCCGAGCGCCATCGCCTCGACCGGCTTCAGGGGCGTGACGAGCCGGCAGACCCGCAGGTCCTCACGCGGGCAGGCGAAGATGTCGATGGCGTCCTGGGCCTGCAGCGCCTCGTCGGGGCCGACCCGGCCGGGCAGGACGGCGTCGCGCAGCCCCAGCTCCTCGACCAGGGCGAGCAGGTTCTCCCGCTCGGCGCCGTCGCCGACGATGAGCACGCGCACCGGCGTGCGGTCGTCGCGCAGCAGCGCGGCGGCTCGCAGCAGGGTCGCGAAGCCCTCGTAGGCCACGATGCTGGACACCGAGCCGACCACGATCTCACCGGGGGCGATGCCGTACGCGTCGCGGAACGAGGCGCCGTCGTAGTGGGCCGACAGCAGGGTGTCGTCGACGGCGTTGGGCGCCAGGTGGATGCGTTCCCTGGGCACGCCGCGCTCGACGATCTCGGTGGCCATCGTCTCTGCCAGCGTGACGACCGCGTCGGCCTCGCGCATGAGGAACGCCTCGCGCTCGCGCTGGAGCACGTGCCGCTGGCTGCCGACCCGGATGGGGTCGCGGGAGGCCCACGTCTCCTCCAGGAAGCCGCGCACCTCGTAGACGAACGGGGTGCCCGTCCGGTCGCGGACGGCGTGGGCGACCGAGCCGTTGCGGTGGTCGGTGGCGGCGTGCAGGACCTGCGGGCGCAGCTGCTCGACCAGCCGGGTGACGCCCTCGGCGCCCTTGACCATGCGGCCGCGCATCTCGAACGGCACCTCGCCGTGCCCGTCGGGCAGCAGGCGGTAGTACGGGATGCCGTCGATCTCCTCCTGCGCGGGCGCGTCGGCGTGCCCCTGGAGCATGGGCCAGCCCCAGCTCGTCACGACGTGCGGGTCGAGCCCGGCCGCCTTCTGGGAGGTGACGATCCGGTGGGTGCGCACGGTGTAACCGGCCTGCGTGTACGGCAGCGCGTTGGTGACCAGGTGCAGCACGCGGCCCTCGACGCGCCCGGCGATGGCGACCTTCGGTCCCGGCGGGATCGGGTCGGGGCTGATGGCGGCCAGCTCACCGCGGTAGTAGGCGGCCCTGCGCTTGACGAAGGGGTATTTGGTGTACGCGTCGAGCACTTCGGCGGCCTGGGAGACCCGGCCGGCGTCCCAGTGGGCCTTCGCCTCGTTCCACGGCGCCTTGATCATGCGCATGCCGAGCTTGCGGACCATGCGCCGGGCGCCACGGGCGGCCGGCCAGGCCACGCTGCCGACGATCGGGCGCAGCTTGGGCGGGAGCGCGTCGGCGGCGGCCTGCGCCACGCGGACGGGGTCGGATTTGACCTTGGTCACGACGACGCGGGAAACGATGACGGGGTGCTGGACGAAGCCTTTGAGAAGTCCCCCGACGCCGGCCCGGGCGGACTTCGCGGAAACCTTGGAGGAGTCTTGACGACTGGCGTCGGATGCCACGCTGGGACCGTACCATAGGCAGCGTTTTTTCCCTTCCGCTATGAAAGGCGAGGTCAATGAGGGAGAACCCCCTGGTCCTGCACGTTTTGGGTGCTCGTCCCAATTTCGTGAAAGCGGCCCCGGTGGTGCGTGCACTCGGTGAACTCGGCGTGCGGCAGGGCATCATCCACACCGGTCAGCACTACGACGCGCTGATGTCGGACGTCTTCTTCGCCGATCTCGGCCTGCCCGAGCCGGTGGCCAACCTGGCGGTGGGCTCCGGCACACACGCCAGGCAGACCGCGGCCCTGCTCGTGGGCCTGGAGGACGTCTTCGTCGCCCAGGAGCCCGACCTCGTCGTGGTCTACGGCGACGTGAACTCGACGCTGGCCGCGATCCTGGTCGCCGCCAAGCTCGGCATCAGGACGGCGCACGTCGAGGCCGGGCTGCGCTCGTTCGACCGGGGCATGCCCGAGGAGGTCAACCGGGTCGTCACCGACGCGCTGGCCGACCTGCTGTTCGTCACCTCGCCCGAGGCCCTCGCCTATCTGGCCTCGGAGGGCGTGCCACCCGCGAAGGTGCACCTGGTGGGCAACCCGATGATCGACAGCCTGTTCGCCGCGCTGCCCTCGCTGGACCCGGCGCCGGTGGTGGCGCGGCTCGGCCTGCCGGCCCGGTACGCCGTGGCGACCCTGCACCGCCCGGCCAACGTGGACACCGCCGAGGCCGCCAGGGAGCTGGTCGAGGCGGTGCTGGAGGTGTCGCGGCGGACGCCGGTCGTGGTGCCGGTGCACCCGCGTGGCAAGGCGCGGCTGGCCGAGGCCGGTCTGGTGGACGGCGACACGATCAAGGTCATCGAGCCGCTGGGTTATGTGGACTTCCTCTCACTCGTCCGGGGCGCGGCGCTGGTCGTCACCGACTCCGGCGGCGTGCAGGAGGAGACGACCATGCTGGGCGTCCCCTGCCTGACGCTGCGGCCCAACACCGAGCGGCCGATCACGATCACGCACGGGACGAACCGCCTGGTCACGCCCGCGCTGCTGCCCGCCGCGGCGGAGAAGGCGCTGTCCGACGGCGCCGCCACGCCGGCCGGCGAGCTGCCGGTGCTGTGGGACGGCAAGGCCGGTCCGCGCATCGCGACGGTGATCGCGGCGTGGCTGAAGGGCGACAACCTGGCCCCCGCTTCCCAGGCCAAACGCCCCGAATAGCGGCTGAATCCGCCGTACTATGACATACCTCCGCTGAGCGATAGGCGTATCACCATGGCCGAAAACCCTGAGCCCCCCGCGTTCCAGCGACTGGGACCCGTCAACTGGCTGCCCGAGGAGCGCAAGCTCATCGAGCGGTACGAGGCCGAGGTCAGGGAGCTGCGGCGGCGGCTGGAGATCGCCGAGGCCAAGGCCGCGTACGCCGGCTGGAAGCTGGAGGCCACCCAGGCCAAGCGCACGTTCAAGCTGGGCGAGGCCCTGGGCTCGAAGAGCCCGGGGAGGATCGTCGAGGCGGTCAGGTCGAAGGACAAGGCGCCCAAGCCGCCCATGCCGGTCACCGAGGCGGTCGAGCTCGCCAACCACCGCCCTCCGCTGGTCGAGGTGCCGACGGCGAAGTGGCCGCTCGGCCCGGTCAACCGGCCCGACCTCAAGGTGGCGGTCATCCTGGACGACTTCTCCAGGATGGCCTTCAGGTACGAGTGGGACCAGATCGAGTTCGGCCTCAAGGACTGGCCCGAGATCTTCGCCGAAAAGCGCCCCGACCTGCTGTTCTGCGAGTCCGCCTGGCACGGCAACCAGGGCCGCTGGCGCTACCAGATGACCGGCACGAACGCCCCCAAGGAGCCGCTGCGCGACCTGGTCGCCTGGTGCCGCGCCGAGGGCATCCCCACGGTCTTCTGGAACAAGGAGGACCCGCCGAACTTCGACTTCTTCATCGACACGGCCAAGCTGTTCGACCACGTGTTCACCTGCGACGGCGACATGGTGCCGAAGTACCGCGAGGTGCTCGGCCACGACCGGGTCGACGTGCTGCAGTTCGCCGCCCAGCCGCGCGTGCACAACCCGATCCAGCAGAAGCAGGGCCGGCTGCACGACGTGGTGTTCGCCGGCATGTACTTCCGCGACAAGCACCCCGAGCGGCGCGAGCAGATGGAGGTCGTCCTCGACCCGGTGCGCGAGCTGGGCCTGCACATCTTCGCCCGCAACGGCGAGGTGGACGAGAAGTACGCCTGGCCGGAGAAGTACCGCCCGCACATCGTGGGCGAGCTGCCCTACGACCAGATGCTGGCCGCGTACCGGATGTACAAGGTCTTCCTCAACGTCAACTCGGTGCTCGACTCGCCGACCATGTGCGCCCGCCGCGTCTTCGAGCTGTCGGCGTGCGCGACCCCGGTGGTGTCGGGGTGGTCGCGGGCGATCGAGGAGACGTTCGGCGAGCTGGTGCCGATCGCTCGTGAGCCGGTCGAGTCGTACAACCAGGTGCTGCACCTGATCAACAGCCCCGAGCTGCGGGCCAGGATGGGCCACCTGGCGATGCGGGAGGTTTTCGACAAGCACCTGTTCTCGCACCGGGTGGACCAGATCCTGCAGAACCTCGGCCAGGCGACCACGCCCCGGTCGCGCTCGATCTCGGTCGTGCTGCCGACCAACCGGGCCGCGCAGATCGAGCACGCGATCTCGTCGGTGGCCCGGCAGCTCCACCGGCCGCTGCAGCTCGTCATGGTCCTGCACGGGCTGGACATCGACCCGGTGGTGGTCGCCGACAAGGCGCGGATGGCCGGCATCACGGACGTCGTCGTCCTGCCCGCCGCCCCGGAGCTGACGCTCGGCGCCTGCATGAACCTGGGCATCGCCGCCGCCGAGGGCGACCTGATCGCCAAGATGGACGACGACAACCTCTACGGCGAGCACTACCTGTCGGACCTGGTGCGCGCGTTCGACTACTCCGACGCCGAGCTGGTCGGCAAGGGGGCGCACTACGCGTACTTCGAGGGCAGCAACACCACCATGCTCCGGCTGCCCGGCCTGGAGCACCGGTACTCCTTCCTCGTCCAGGGCGGCACGTTCCTCGGCAAGGCGGACATGTTCCGCTCGTACGGCTTCGCGGACATCACGCGGGGGGAGGACACGCAGCTGGTACGCCGGCTGAAGGAGGACTCCGTCAAGATCTACTCGGCCGACCGGTTCAACTTCGTCTACTGGCGCAGCGCCGACGCCTCGATGCACACCTGGCAGGCCGACCACATCAAGCTGACCCGCAACGCGCAGTTCTCCTTCGTCGGCCGCCCGGACGACCACGTGCTCATCTGAGCCTCAGCGGGTGACGCGGGCCAGGTTCTGGTCGGCCAGGCGGGCGAGCTCGTACAGGCCGGCCGCCTTCACCTTCTCGCCGACGACGAGCATGCTCATGATCAGGTGGGCCCGCCTGATCACGACCGACCCGATCTGGGCGCGCTTGTCGCCGCCGGAGGCCGTCGTCAGGTACGCCCGCGACTCGTCGCCCCTGGCCGGCATGGCCAGCTTGGCGGTGCGGTAGGTCACGTCCGCGCCCTCGACGGTGGCCTTGTACAGGGCGCACTGCGGCGGCAACGGCGCCGGCATGGACGCCGACGGCATCGACACGACGGCCTGCGTGATCGAGCCGCGCGCGGCGGAGAAGGCGATGACGGCGGCGGGCGCCTTGGCGACCTCCGGCTTGGCCGCGTCGAGCTGGGCGGCCCCTGCGCACTCCGGACGCTCCAGCTTGGCCTGCTGGATGGCGGCCAGCCCCTCCTGGGTGGACTTGAGCGAGCCGAACGCCCCCATCTCCGGCCCGTACGCGATGCGCATGCCCTTGGGCACGGGCAACAGGGCGGCGCGCAGCCGGGCCGCCTCCACCGCCGAGGAGGACGCGGCGGGCTGCGCCGACCCGGCGGCCTGATTGTCGGCCTCGCCGGCGGAACATCCGGCGACGACCATCATGCTCAGACATACCCCCGAAATAGCCTTAAGCACGAATTCTCCCCTTGCTCTAGCGGCTTTTTCGAAAACGCTAGAGGAAGGGCCGAGTAAGGAGCCGAGTAACGTCGCTATTCACGGAATTCGGCAGGTTCGCGAGGAATTTCAGGTTCGCGAGTGGTTTTGGGTTCGCGCGGGACTTCGGGGTCGGCGCCGTTCCGGCTTCCGCCGTTGAGCAGCGCCCTGGCCAGGCCGATCCCGGTGCCGCCGAGCGTGAGCGCCTTGGCCAGCAGCTCCTCCACGCCCTGGGCGCCGTTCAGCACCACCATGTGGTCCACGTTCCCGAACGCCTTCGCGCCCGCCTCGACGACCTCCGGCCAGCGCTCGGCGAGCTGCTGGGCGATGACGGCCTCCTGGTTCTCCTTCAGCGCCTCGGCCCGCGCCCTGATCGCCTCGGCCTCGGCCAGGCCCAGCGCCCTGGCCGCCTGCGCCTCGGCCAGCCCGCGCGCCTGGGCGGCCTGGGCCTCCGCCTCGCCCGCGATCTTGGTCGCCGCGCCGGCCGCCTCGCCGCGCAGCCGTACGGACTCGGCCTCGGCGGCGGCGGCCAGCTTGACCTGGCTGGCCTGTGCCCCGGCGCGCAGCTCGGTCTCCTGGGCCTCGGCCTGGGCCTGGGCGATCCGGGCGTCCCGGTCGGCCTGCGCGAGCGTGACGGTCTCGTACGCCTTGGCGTCGGCGGGCTTGCGCACCTGCGACTGGAGCCGCTGCTCGGCGAGCTGGGCCTCCAGCTCGGCCGCCCGGGTCTCCTGGACGACGACCTCCTGCCGGGCGGTGGCCTCCGACAGCGGCCCCGCCTGCCGGGTCGTGGCCTGCGCCCGGTCGATCTCGGCCTGGTAGGCGGCCCGCTTGAGCTGCGCGTCGCGCTGGGCGGCGGCCTTGTTGGCCTCGGCGATCTGCTCGGCCTCGGTGGCCTCCTGGTCGCGCTGGGCCTGGGCGATGCGGGCGACGGCGGCGACCCTGGCGGCGTGCGGCTTGCCGAGGTTGGCGATGTAGCCGGTCTCGTCGTCGATCTCCTGGATCTGCAGCGAGTCGACGATCAGCCCGAGCTTGCTCATCTCGTCGGCCGCCGAGGCCCTGGTCTCGCTGGTCAGGCGCTCGCGGTTGAGTATCAGGTCCTCGATGGTGAGGTTGCCGATGATCGAGCGCAGGTGCCCGGTGAACAGCTCGTGGATCGCGCTGGTCATGAAGTCCTGCTGGTCGAGGAAGCGGCGGGCGGCGTTGGCGATCGAGGACAGGTCGTCGCCGACCTTGTAGATGACCACGCCGCGGATGTGCACGGGGATGCCCTGCTGGGTGACGCAGGAGACCTGGAGATTGGCCGCCCTGGTGTCCAGGCGCAGCCGCCGGGCGGCCTGGAAGCCGGGCAGCACGGCCGTGCCCTTGCCCGTGATGATCTTGAAGCCCAGGCTGTCGACGCCCTCGCCCCTGCGGCGCGCCCCCAGACCGGAGATGATCAGCGCCTCGTTGGGCTCGGCGACCCGCCAGACGGCTTTGAACAGCAGAATCACGATGACGACCGCGACGACCGCGGCTCCGGCGACGATGAAGACCTCGGGGGACAACCGGCCCTCCCTAGACGAGTGCTCTGGCCACGTAAACCGTCCGCGGGGGGAAGTAGTCCACCACGACCACGATGGTTGCGAGGCCGAACTCCTCGTCGGGCACGCTGGGGTGGGCGTAGAAGGCCTCCACCCCGCCTCTGACCGGGATCATGACCTCGCCGACGAGCCCTGGGCCGATCTTCCCGGTGACCCTGCCCTGCTTGCCGACCACCGTGCTCCCCCCGCTCGCGTCCATTCCGGACGCTACTCCAAACGGGCATTCGCGGTAATAGGCCACGCAAAATGTTTCTCGAACCGCTGCGCGCCCCTGTGGGGCTTTTGGCCGAAGTGCTGATGATCGCCCTCATGAGCAGGAATCCGCGCGACCTCGGGATGGATGTGCCCATTTCCCGCCGTGACTTGTTCGACGGAATTGCGGTGAGCGCTCTGGGCTGCTCGGCGGCGAAGGCCGTTGTCAACGCCGCGGAACCGGCCGGAGGGCTGCGCGGGGACACCGCGCAGGCGGTCGCGGTGCCGCACGCGCTGCGCGACGGCCGCTTCTGGCGGCACGCGGGGCCGCCCGAGCCCACCGGCGAGAGCTACGACCTCGTGGTCGTGGGCGGCGGTCGCAGCGGTCTCAGCGCGGCGGCGGAGTGGCTGCGCCGGGAGCCGAGGGCCCGCGTGCTCGTGCTGGACAACCGCGACCCCGGCGAGCACGGCGGACCTGCGGGGTTCGGCGCGGGGCCGGCCGTACATGTGATGTGCGACAGGGAGAGCTTCGGCGCCGACACGCTGGTCCCGGCCGGCCGGCTGGAGGAGCTGCCGCTCGCCGCGCGGGCCGTCGACGACCTGCGCATGCTGCGCGACGACCCGCCCGACTGGTTCCCCGGGCTGTCGCAGGAGGACAAGCAGGAGCGCCTGGCCGGGCTGACCTACTCCCGGTTCCTGCTGGAGGTCTGCGGCGCGCATCCCGACGCGGAACGGTTCTGCCGGACGCTGCCGTGCGCCGAACGGGCCTACGACGGCCGGGCGCTCGGGGCGGTGGACGCCTGGGCCGCCGGCTACCCGGGGTTCGACGGCCTGGGGCTCGACAAGCCCTCGCGGTACGCCTCGGCGGCCGGGCCCGCGACCGGGAGCCCGCCCGGGGCCGCGCGGGCGGTGCTGCGGCCGTCCAGCCCCGTGGTCTCGGTCCGGCACGGGGACGCGTCCGTGGTGGTCGCGTACTTCGACGGGCATCGGGTCAGGACCGTCGGCGCGGAGTCGGTGATCATGGCCTGCTGGAGCGCGGACGTGCCGCACCTGGTGCCCGACCTGCCCGAGCAGCAGCGGCGGGCGTTGGGCCAGGCGGCCCGGCTGCCGGTCCTGGAGGCGAGCGTGCGGCTGCGCGGGGGCCGGGCGCGGATCGGGCGCACCCGCTGGACGGGCGCGTTCTGGTGCCTGACCGAGCCCGCGCCCGAGGGGCTGCGCCTGCTGGCCACGCCGTGCCGGTCGGAGCTCGGGCCCGTGGTGGGGGCGGCGGCGGGCCGGCGGGAGATGATGGCGACGCCGTACGACCGGCTGGCGGACGGCGTGCGCGACCAGGTGACCCGGCTGCTGGGCCCCCGGGCCGGCGTCGAGGCGGTCACCGTCCACCGGTGGGGGCACGGGCTGCCGGTGGCGTACTGCAGGCCCTGGCACCCCTTCTACCCCGACGGCCCCTTCCCCGCCGACGTCGCCCGCAGGAGGTTCGGCCGCATCGCCATCGCCGGGTCGGACACCGAACCGGCGGCCGGCGGCGACGCGGCCGTGGTGGCCGCTCACCGGGCCGTGCGCGAGCTCACCGCATGAGGCCCTGGCTGCGGGTCTTCCTCGGCGGGCTGGTCCTGTGGCTGGCCACGGTCGCCGTCACGGCCTGGACGGCCAACTCCAACCTGGTGCCGACCGTCGTGCTGTTCGGCAGCTTCCTGATCCCGGTGACGTTCGTGGTGTGGGCGCACGGGCGCGACCGCTCGCCGGTGGTCACGGTGGAGCTGCAGTTCCGGGCGTTCGTGGTCGGCGGCGTGCTCGGGGTGCTCGGCGCGTCGCTGCTGGAGAGCTGGCTGATCCGGCCCTCGTTCCTCATGTACGCGCTGGTCGGCCTGATCGAGGAGGGCGTGAAGCTGGCCGCGCTGATGTACGTCACCCGGCACGCGGTCCGCCGCTCGTCCAGGGACGGCGTGGTGCTCGGCGCGACGGTCGGCTTCGGCTTCGCCGCCTTCGAGAGCTCCGGCTACGCCTTCAACGCCCTGTTCACCGCCGACGGCCTGTCGCTGGCGCAGCTCGTCGAGACCGAGATCCTGCGGGGCATCCTGGCGCCGGTGGGCCACGGCCTGTGGACCGCGATACTCGGCGGCGTGCTGTTCGCCGCCCACGGACGCCTCACCGGGCACGTCGTGTGGTGCTACCTCGGCGTCTCGCTGCTGCACGCGCTGTGGGACTCGATGACCGCCATCGCCATCGCGATCACGCTGGTGCTGACCGGGCGGCCGTGGCAGTTCGAGCTGCTGCGGATCGGCCGGGTGCCGAACGTGACCGAAGGGCAGGTGCACGTGTACACGCTGGTGAACTGGGCCGGACTCATCGTGATCTCGCTGGTCGCGCTGGGGTGGCTCTGGCGGGTGCTGCGCGCGGCCCGCCGGGAGACCGAGATCATGCCCCAATAATCACGGTAATCATCCTGTTCCTCCCACTGCGCCGGAACCATAAACGATGCTAGTCTCCTGTGCGATCTTCCGGAGGTGTATTTACACAAGGTGTGGAAATGCCCCCGACTCGAGGTTGGGACATGGGCTCGCGAAACCGGTCAATTCGGTTCAAGATCTTTTTATTGCTGCTGCTACCCCTCCTGTCTCTCAGCGCGCTGTGGGGTTTCGTCCTCAACCTGACCATGGGCGACGCACAGTCACTCCTCCGGGCCGACACGCTCTACGAAACACTCGGCGTCACCTCCACCGACCTGGGCGTTCAGCTCCAGTCCGAACGGGTGCGCTCCGCCGAGGCGCTCACTACCCGTGAACTCACCGAGGTCCTGGGCGCGCAGCGGGCCCGTACGGACAAGGCGGCCGCCGACTTCGCGCACGCCGTCACCGAGGCGGGCGACGCGGTCGGGGACGACCTGCGGACGCCGCTCGACGCCCTGACCGCCCACCTCGACCGGCTCGGCTCCATCCGCGCCGACATCGACGGCGGCATCAGCTCCCGCCTGGCCGGCGTGGACGCCTACAACCAGGTGCTCGACGCCGTCTTCGCCCTCTACGACCACCTGATCTCCGTCTCCGACCTGACCGTCTTCCAGCAGGCCACCTCCCTGCACGCCATGGGCAGCGCCCGGGAGTACATCGCCAGGGAGCACGCCCTCATCGTCGGCGCGCTGGTGGACAAGCGGCTGACCGAGCCCGAGCGGGCCGCCTTCACCGAGTACGCGGCCTCCAGGAAGTTCCTGCACGCCCGCGGGCTGGCCGGGCTCGACGTGCCGCTGCGCAGGCCGTTCGAGCAGGTGTTCGCGTCCCAGCCGTTCCTGACCTTCTCCGCGCTGGAGTCCAGGGTCGTCAAGACCGGCTCGCCGCCCGCCGACGCCGAGGCGTGGAAGAGCGCGGTGGACCGGCTCACCACCGAACTGGACCGCGACAGCGCCGCCGCGGCCAAGACGCTGGCCGGCCGGACCTCGCGGGCCGCGACCGGCACGGTCGTCGAGATCGCCGTCGCGGGCGGCCTCGGGTTGATAGCCGTGCTCGCGTCGATCATCATCTCTGTACGCTTCGGTCGCCGCCTGGCGGGCGAGCTGTACGGGCTGCGCACCGCCGCGATCGAGCTGGCGGAGGTGCGCCTGCCCGACGTCGTGGACAGGCTGCGCAAGGGTGAGGACGTTGACGTGCGGAAGGAGGCCAAGGCCATCAGGGTGAGCGGATCGGCGGAGATCACCGACGTGGGCCGGGCCTTCGCGTCCGTGCAGCGCACGGCGGTGACGGCGGCCGTCGGGCAGGCCGCGCTGCGCCGCGGGGTCGGACAGGTCTTCCTCAACCTCGCCAGGCGCAAGCAGGGCCTGCTGCACCGGCAGCTCGGGCTGCTCGACGGCATGCAGCGCCGCACGCACGACCCCGACCGGCTGGAGGAGCTCTTCCGCCTCGACCACCTGACCACCCGCATGCGGCGGCACGCCGAGAGCCTGATGATCCTGTCGGGCGCGCCCCCGGCGCGGGCCTGGCGCAGGCCGGTGCCGGTGATCGACATCGTCCGGGCCGCGGTCGCCGAGGTCGAGGACTACACGAGGGTCAACGTCGAGGCCATGCCGGTCAGCGCGTTCGACGGCGGCTCCGCGGCCGACCTCACGCACCTCGTGGCCGAGCTGATCGAGAACGCCACCATCTATTCACCGCCGGACACCGTGGTCCAGATCCGCGGCGACGTGGTCAGCAACGGCTACGCCATCGAGATCGAGGACAAGGGGCTCGGCCTGTCGGCCGTCGAGTACGCCGCGATCAACAAGCTGCTGTCCGCCCCGCCCGAGTTCGACCTGGCCGACAGCGACCGGCTGGGCCTGTTCGTGGTGGCCAGGCTGGCCGAACGCCACGGCCTCAAGGTCCAGCTCCGCCGCTCGCCCTACGGCGGCACCGCGGCCATCGTGCTCGTGCCGCGCTCGCTGGTCGCCGACCAGGCCGCGCTGACCTCCGGTGACGACGACGGCCGGCCGGCGGAGCTGCCGAGCCGGACGAAGAAGGCCCTCGCGGTGGTCACCTCGGGCACCCACGCCGGACTGCCCAGGCGCGTGCGCCAGGCGAACCTGGCGCCGCAGCTGAAGGAAGAACCGCCGGAGCCGGAGCCGCAGGCCGAACGCTCTCCCGACGAGGTACGCGATCTGTTCTCCGCGTTCCAGCGGGGAACCCAACGTGCCCGAGAAGAAGCCTCCGAGGAGGAGCCCATGAGCAAGGGGGACGCATGACTGCGCAAACCACCAACACCGGTGAGCTGAACTGGCTGCTCGACGACCTGGCAGGCAGGGTCGCCGCCGTCCGCCAGGCGGTCATCCTTTCCACCGACGGCCTGGCCGTCGGGTACTCCAAGGGATTGACCCGCGAGGACGCCGAGCACCTGTCGGCCGTGGCCGCGGGCTTCCAGAGCCTGGCCCGCGGCACCGGGCGCCATTTCGGCGGCGGCGACGTGCGCCAGACCATCGTGGAGATGGAGAGCGCGTTCCTGTTCGTCACCGCGGCCGGCCAGGGCACCTGCCTGGCCGTGATCGCCGAGGCGAACGTCGACGTCGGGCACATCGCGTACGAGATGGCGATGCTGGTCAAGCGGGTGGGCCAGCACATCACCACCAACCCGCGCGCGGGAACGGCATGACCGACGCCCCCCGCTGGTACGACGAGGAGGCCGGGCCCGTCGTCCGGCCCTTCGCCCTCATCCGAGGCCGGACGCGCTCGTCGGGAGACGCCTTCGACCTCGTCGCGTCCGTGCGCGCGCTCGCCGACCAGGCGGACGACCTCGGGCCGGAACAGCAGCTCATCCTGCGGGCGGCGCGGAGCCCGATCTCGGTGGCCGACCTGGCCGTCGAGCTCGACCTGCCCGTAGGCGTCGTCCGGGTGCTGCTCGGCGACATGCGTGACCACGGCCTCATCTCGGTGACGTCGCCCTCGGCAACGGGGTCGCGTTCGAATGAGCGCATTCTCAAGGAAGTGATCAATGGACTCCGTGCTCTCTGAGGACCCCGTCGCGCTGAAGATCCTCATCGCGGGCGGGTTCGGCGTCGGCAAGACCACCCTGGTCGGGTCGATCAGCGAGATCAAGCCGCTGCGCACGGAAGAGGTGCTCTCCGACCGCGGGATCGGGGTCGACGACCTCGACGGCGTGGAGGCCAAGACCACCACCACCGTGGCGATGGACTTCGGCCGCATCACGATCCGCGACGGACTGGTCGTCTACCTGTTCGGCACCCCCGGCCAGGAACGGTTCTGGTTCATGTGGGACGAGCTGTCCTACGGCGCGCTGGGCGCGGTCGTCATCGCCGACACCCGGCGGCTGACCGACTGCTTCCCGTCGGTGGACTACTTCGAGCAGCGCGGCACGCCGTTCGTGGTGGCCGTCAACTGCTTCGACGGCGCGTCCCAGCACAGCGTGGACGACGTGCGCATCGCGCTCGACCTCGACGACGACGTCCCCGTGATGCTGTGCGACGTGCGGCGCAGGGCCTCGGCCAAGGAAGTGATGATCACCCTGGTCGAGCACTCCCTGCGGACGCTCACCGCCGCCAACTAGGACGCGCGGCCCGCCGTCGCGAACCCGGGCGGGCGCGGCCCGCCGCCGGGCTAGAGCGCGCGCAGCCCGTTGATCACCTCGCGGAGCAGGCTCTCCGTCGGGGTGGCGGTCTTGTCGCGCGGCGGGCGCACGTCGATCAGGTCGTACTCCAGCAGGTCGCCGAGCAGCACCCGGATCACGCCCACGGGCAGCCCGAGCTCCGAGGCGACCTCGGCGACGGGCCTGGAGTGACCGGACAGGCAGCTCATCAGCCGCCGGTGCTGGCCGCTCAGCTCGGCCTTGGCCGGCGCGGGCCGTCCCGTCGAGACGACGGTCGCCAGCAGATCGAGGGCCGGGGACGAGGGCCTGGTGCGCCCCCGCGCCACGGCGTACGGCCGGACGACGGGCCCGGCCTCCTCGTCAACCCACTCGTGCTCGCCGCTCACGCTCGGGAACCCCCATCCTGGTCGCTTTCCTGCCGCCCCCGCTGCCATCCGGACTGGAGTGAGGAGAGCAGCGCCCTGGTCTCCTCAGGAGAACGCTCGTCGGCCACGGGCGCCACGGGCGCCGGCGGCGTCGGCGCGGCCAGGGGCGCCTGCCTGAGCCGCTGCCGCTGCGGCAGGCCCGTCTGCCGGTCGCGGCGGGGCAGGTCCTGCCCCTCGCCCGGCGCCGGCCCCGCGCGCTTGCTCGTGCGCACCCGGCGCGGCAGCTCGCCCGGCCCGGTCGCCTCCCCCGCGTCGACCGGCCGCTCGGACCGGAGGACGGAGACGGACACGGGCTCGAACTCCATCGGCCGCACCGGCGTCGCCATGGGCTCGACCAGCGATCCCGGCACGAGCACGATGGCGGTCGTGCCGCCGTACGGGGACAGCTTCAGCGTCACCTTGATGCCGTGCCGGGCGGCCAGCATGCCGACCACCGCGAACCCCAGCCGCTCGGTCTGCGCGGGATCGAACTCGGGCGGGCTGGCCAGCCGGTCGTTGATGGACTTGCGGGTCTCCTCGTCCATGCCGAGGCCGCGGTCCTCGATCTCGACCGCGAAGCCCCTGCCGACCATCTCGCCGCGCACCGAGACCTCGTTGGCGGGCGAGGAGAACGACGTCGCGTTCTCGATCAGCTCGGCGAACAGGTGCATGAGGTCGGCCACGGCCGAGCCGGACACGCCGCACTCGGGCATCGGGTAGACCCGGACCCGGGTGTACTCCTCGACCTGGGCGGCGGCGCCGCTCAGCACGTCCTCGACCGGGATGACGCCGCGCCACCTGCGGCCCGCCGTGCCGCCTGAGAGCAGCACCAGGCCCTCGGCGTGGCGGCGCATGCGGGTGGTCAGGTGGTCGAGCCGGAACAGGCGCTCCAGGGCCTCGGGCTCCTCGGTCTGGTGCTGCATCTCGTCCAGCATCCTGAGCTGGCGCTGGAGCAGCGACTGGCTGCGCCTGGCCAGGTTCCGCAGCGCCTCGGACACGCCCTCGCGCAGCCTGGCCTGCTCGACGGCGGCGTCCACGGCGGTGCTCTGCACGCTGTCGAAGGCCGCGGCGAGGTCGGCGACCTCGCTGGTGGCGTTGTCGCCGACCTTGATGGGCGGCGCCTCGGCGTCGATGTCCACCCGCTCGCCGGTACGCAGCTTCGACACCACGTCGGGCAGCCTGACCTCGGCCAGGTCCAGCGCCGTACGGCGGAGGGTGGCCAGCTCCCTGGTGATCCTGCGGCCCACCCGGACGGAGATGAAGATCGAGAAGGCCACCGCGATGAGCCCCAGCGCGCCCGCGATCGCGGCCCTGACCACGATGACCACCCCGGCCGGCTGCATCCGGCCCAGCAGCTTGTCCCCGGTGTCCCAGACGGCCTCGCTGTACTCCTTGAGCACCTGGTCGGCGATGCCGCGCCAGAGGTCCATGTCGGCCGGCTGGCCGGCGACGAAGCTCCGCAGGAGGCTCTCCATGGTGATGTACCTGGAGGAGTAGAACAGCTTCTCGAACGGCGCCCGCAGCTCGGTGTCGAGGTTGGCCAGAGCCTTGGGGAACAGGAACGTGCGGGTGCCGTCGATGCCGGCCAGCAGGTGCAGGTCGTGCATCGAGGGGCGGCCGTTGGAGGCGACGACCAGGGCGTTCTCGCGGCTGAGCAGCTCGCGCACCTCGTCGGCCGCGATCAGGCCGTGGGCCTGGAGGGACAGTTCGAGGTCGGTGCTGACGGTCAGCCTGGAGTACAGCAGGTGGACCTCGTCGGAGACCTTGGCGTACTCGGTGACCAGGTTGCCGGGGGTGATCCTGCGCTCGTCGACCTTGCGCCGGACCTCCGGCAGCCGGTCGACGGTGTCCAGGACGACCTGGAACTGCTTCTTCATGTCGTCGGTCATCGCCGACTGGGCGTCCTCCGACAGGGCCTGCTCGCGCAGGGTCTTCCTGGCGGCGTCCACCCTGGCGCGGGCCTTGGTCAGGGCGCCCTGCTCGGTCGCCGTGCCGGCGAGGCGTTCGGCGGAGGCCAGGCGTTCGACCTGGAGGCTGGAGACCAGGCCGTCGGCGTTGTTGATCACACCCGACCAGATGGCGTCGACCTTGAAGAGGTTCAGCGCCTCACCCGTGGTCGTGCTCGCGGCGAAGCCCCAGAGCGCGATCAGGGAGATCAAGGGGATGACGAGCAGCGTCGAGATCTTGAATCGGATGGATCTGCCCGATGCCATGACACCTGCTCCCGCATAGAAGATCGCGGGAGAGAATAGCATCGAAACGGACGAGATTAAGATCGACTAGCGATAAATCTGTGATATGTCGGGAAATTTGCGTCTACTGGGTGCTTCGGGGCGCGGGCCGGCGACCACGTCAGCCACAGCGCCCACGCCGCCAGCAGGCCGAGCAACGACACCTCGGCGCCCAGCAGCAGCCGCTCGACCAGGCCGATCATGACCCGCTCCCCCGGCAGGGCCACGTACGTGATCGCCAGCAGCCCGAACCCGCCCGCCAGCGCCACCCACTCCACGGCCCGCGCGACGGGCTTCCAGTGGACGTCCGCGGTCAGCCTGGGCACCAGCAGCGCCCCGGCGGCCGGCAGGCTCACGAACGCCGCGATCGACACGTACCGGTGAACCTGGGCCGCGACGTCGAGATCGAGACCGAGGGGGACGGTCGGGATGACCGCCACCACGACCAGCGCCGCCGACCACACCATGAGCAACTTCTCCGGCAGCCCCCGGATCGGCGCCCCCATCCTCCGCAGCGCGGTCAGCAGCGCGAGCGACCCGAGCCCGAGCACCGCCATCGCGACCTCCGTGACGCCCCCGCGGTCGGTCACGGCGTACTCGCTGATGGTCACGTTCATGGGGTCGAGGTAGGGGTCGGGCCCGAAGTGGCCGACCAGGATCGCGACCACCGAGAACACGATCGATGCACAGGCGATCAGGGGGTAGAGCCTCGTCGGGGTCATGAGGGCCCTCAGGCTCACGCTCCAGGGCGCTCTCGCGACCCTCACTCTGCTGTTCGGCACTGCGGTCATGTGCCCAACTCTCGCGCCCGCAGGCGTGCCGGCACATCCGGTGGCACCCCCGAGCCGTCCCTGAGTCCACCCCTGAGTCCCCCTCCCCGGCCCCCGGGGGGGGACGGCACTCCTCGGTGCCCGTCTCATCGCCGGATCCCCTCTCGCAGGCACGACACCCGTGGTTCCGCACACCACGCTGATCGCAGCATCGCTTCGTACGGCCGCGATCAGTACGTCCGACACGCATCCGGACTTCTAAGGAATTGTCAACTGCGAGGCTTTTTCACCCGATACCAGAGCCCTCAGTCGAGCACGTGGGACGTGGCCCTGGCGTAGCGGGCGCGGATCTCCGGGACGGCCGGGGCGTCGTAGGTCTCGGTGTCCTCGGTTCGCCAGTCAGGGGTCGTGAGGAGGGCGGCGGCCTGGCGGGCGGCGCCGTCGGCGACGTACTCGCCGGGCGGCGGCACCGCGATCGGCACGCCGAAGACGGTCGGCGCGACGCGGCGTACGGCCTCCGAGCGGGCCGCGCCGCCGATCAGCAGCACCCGCTCAGGACGGGTGCCGAGCGCGTCGAGGGCGTCGGCGAGGCCGCACAGCATGCCCTCGACGGCCGCACGGGCCAGGTGGGCCGGGGTCGAGGTGGCCAGCGTGAGCCCGAGGACCGAGCCGGTCGCGGTGGGCCGGTTGGGGGTGCGCTCCCCCTCCAGGTAGGGCACCAGCGTCAGCCCGCCGGCCCCCGCCGGGGCCCGGAGCGCCAGGTCGCTCAGCTCGTCGAGGCCGACCCCGGCCAGCCCGGCGGCGGCGTCGAGGACCCGGGCGGCGTTCAGCGTGCACACCAGCGGCAGGAAACGCCCGGTGGCGTCGGCGAACCCGGCGACCGCGCCGGTGGGATCGGCGCTGGGCGTCTCCGCGATCGCGAACACCGTCCCGGACGTGCCGAGCGAGACCACCACGTCGCCCGGCCCGGCCCCGACGCCGAGTGCGGCCGCCATGTTGTCGCCCGTGCCGGGCGCGAGCAGCGGCCCGGCCGACGCCGGGTCACCCGCGCGGTCGGCGGGCCCCAGCACCCGGGGCAGCAGCGGGACGGCGCCGAAGGCGGCCTTGAGCAGGTCGGTGCGGTAGGCGCCGGTCGCCGGGGACCAGTAGCCGGTGCCCGAGGCGTCGCCCCGGTCGGTGGTGAGCAGGTCGAGTGGCGGCGGGGGCGCGTCGCGCCAGGCCGCGAGATCGAAGCCCGAGCCGGAGCCGCCCCGAGGACCCGAGCCGCCGCCCCGGCCGGAGCCGTTGCCCGAACCGGAGCCGCCGCCCCGGCCGGTGCCGTTGCCCAGGGCGAGTGCGCCCGCCAGGCGCCAGGTCAGCCAGTCGTGCGGCAGGCAGACCGCCGCCGTGCGGCGGGCGTTGTCCGGCTCGTGCTCGGCCAGCCACCGCAGCTTGGCCACGGTGAACGCGGCGACGGGCACCGAGCCGACCGCGTCGGCCCAGGCCCCCGGCCCGCCCAGCTCCGCCACCAGGTCGGCGGCGGCCCGGGCGGAGCGGGTGTCGTTCCAGAGCAGGGCGTCGCGCACGACCTCGCCCGCCTCGTCGAGGCAGACCATGCCGTGCTGCTGCCCGGCCACGCTGATGGCGGCGACGTCGGCGAGCCCGCCGGCCTCCTCGACGGCCCGCAGCAGCGCGGTCCACCAGTGGGAGGGGTGGATCTCGGTGCCGGCCGGATGGGCGGCGCGGCCCTGCCTGACCAGCGCGCCCGTCTCGGCCTCGCGAATGACGACCTTGCAGCTCTGCGTGGAGGAATCGACCCCAGCGACCAGCGTCACCCGAACTCCTTATGCGTGTCCCGCGCGAGATGGTTGAGATGGTATCCCCGCGCGGGAGCGACGTTCAGGGGCAATTCGGGTGATTTACAGCCCCGAGGGGTCGCGGCCGACGCTGATCTCCTCCGCGATCTTGCGAATCTCCACCACCTCGAGACCTGGGGCCTTGGGCAGGTGGCGCAGCAACGCCTCCATGACGACGGGCACGGGCTGGCCCGCCATCAGCCCGGCGATGCCGTGGACCGTCCGGAACAGTGCCTCTTCGGTGTCGTGCATCGGCAATCCCCTCGTTCGGCTACCGGGAGAGGCTACGGCCTGGCCATGACAGTTCGCTCGCTACCGCTCCAGCGTGTCCCGCACGGCCGGGCGTTCCACCGTTCCCGCGCGCCCCGCACGGCCTGGCGTCCTACCGTTCCAGTGCGCCCCGCACGGCCTGGCGTCCTACCGTTCCAGCGCGCCCCGCACGGCGGAGCAGATCGCGCCGAGCTCGCGGACCTGCTCGCGGGTGAGGACGTCGAACAGGCTCCTGCGCACCTCCTCCACGTGACCGGGGGCGGTGGCGGCCAGTGTGGCGAACCCCTCGTCCGTCAGGACGGCGATGTTGCCCCTGCCGTCGGCCGGGCAGCGCTCACGGCGCACCCAGCCGCGCTCCTCCAGGCGGGCGACGGCGTGCGACAGGCGGCTCTGGGAGCTCTGGGCCCTGGCGGCCAGCTCGCTCATGCGCATCGACCGGTCCGGCGCCTCCGACAGGGCCACCAGGATCATGTAGTACGTGTGCGGCATGCCCGCCTCGCGCTGGAGCTGCCGGTCCAGCGCCTCGTTGATGAGCTGACCGGCGGCCAGGAAGTCGCGCCAGGTCTGCTGCTCGTCCGGATCCAGCCATCGAGTCACCCTCTCATTTTAGTTGAACTCTCATATACTCTGGCCGGGAGAAACAGGTGAAAGGGGACGACCATGCCGGTCCACAGGCTCAATCACGCGGTCCTCTACGTCCGTGACGTGGAGCGCAGCGTGGCCTTCTACCGGGAGGCGCTCGGATTCGAGGTGGTCATGGGCATGCGCGGCGCCGCGTTCCTCCAGGCCCCCGGCTCCAGCAACGACCACGACCTCGGGCTGTTCGAGGTCGGCGCGGGCGCCGGCTCCTCGCCCGCCGGACGCACCGCCGTCGGGCTCTACCACCTGGCGTGGGAGGTGGACACGCTCGACGAGCTGGAGCGCATCGCGGTCACCCTGAGCGAGCTCGGCTCCCTCGTCGGCGCCTCCGACCACGGGACGACCAAGGCGCTGTACGCCAAGGACCCCGACGGGCTGGAGTTCGAGGTCTCCTGGCTCGTGCCCGCCGCGCTGATCACGGAGGAGACCCTGGCCGCCCGGTCCGCCATCCGCCCGCTCGACCTGGCCGCCGACAAGGAGCGGTACGGCGCGCAGACCCGGGGCGGGGTAGGGGTGTCGATCCCGGCCTGAAGGTACCGTGGCAGGTATCCGACCGATTTGTTCCGGAGAGGGTCATGCCAAACGATCCGGATCACGTCCTCGACGCCATCGACGGCGTCGTGGACGAATGGGAGACGCTGAGCGCGGACGCCATGCGCTGGGCGCCTCCCGAGCACAAGTCGCCCGACCTGCTGGACGAGGCGACGGAGATCCTCAGGCCGCTGGCCGAGGCGCTCTCCGAGGTCCTGCGGCCGCTCGGCGACTCCATCAACCGCGCACTCGAACGACTCACCGACGACGACTGACCGGCCCGCCGCCGCGCGTGCCGGTCGGACGCAGTCGGGTCGTCCTGCGCGTGGTCGACTTGCCGTCTCCGTCTCCGTCTCCGTCGGCGTGGCGTTTCGCGGCCCTTCAGTCCGTTCGGCGGCGGCGGGTGCGGCGGGGGTAGGCCTTGGCCGTCTCGGCCAGCCGGGCCGAGTGCTCGGCCTGCCGGCGCCAGTGGCCGTACGCGTCGCCGCGCTGGGCCAGCCGGTCGAGCTCCCGCATGGTCGCGAGCGGGATGAACGCGGGCTCGGCGTCCCGCCAGGGCGTGCCGGGCAGCGGCATGAACGTGTGCGTGTGGATGCGGGCGCCCAGCTCGGCCAGGTCGCCGGCCAGCACGAGCGACTGGCGCTGGTCCTCCTCCGACTCCCCCGGCATGCCGAAGATGAAGTCGACGTTCGGCCTGAAGCCGTGCTCGACGGCGATCCGGACGGCGTCACGCACGGGCGAGGTGCCGTGCCCCCGGCCGGCGGCGGCCAGCACCCGGTCGGACCCCGACTGGGCGCCGATGATCAGGTTGTCGTTGGCGACGTACCGCTTGAGCAGCCGCATGGCCTCCGGCGTGACGTGCTCGGGCCGCACCTCCGAGGGGAAGCTGCCGAAGAACACCCGGCCGTGCGGCGGCAGCTCCTCCTTGACCCCCGCCAGCAGCTCCTCCACCGCGCCGAGATCGGGGTCGGGACCCGGCGAGCCGTAGGAGAGCGAGGTCGCCGCACGTCCCGCAGCCCCTGCTCGACCATGCCCTTGACGTGCTCGCGCACACTGGCCACCGACCGATGGCGGAACTGGCCGCCGAACATGAACGGCGTCTGGCAGAACCGGCAGGTGTACCGGCAGCCCCGGGTGATCTCGATCGGCCCCTTACGCCCCAGGAACGACGGGAACGCGTCGAGCGGGAGCTGCGGGGCCGGGCGCGTCCTGAGCGCGACGCCGTCGGCGTCCTTGACCGCGAGGCCCGGCACGGTGGTCAGCGGCTCGTCCCGCCGCAGCGCCTCGACCAGGGCGATGATCGTGGACTCGCCCTCGCCGATCGCGGCCAGGTCCCAGCCGGCGTCGAGGACCTGCTGCGGCTCGGCGGTGGCGTGCACGCCGCCGGCGATGTGCAGCCCCCGGCCGTCGCTGAGCGACCTGACGGCGGCCAGCTCGGCAGCCATGGCCTCGGCGTCCGGCGAGTAGAACGACCAGAGCACGAGCACCCGGTCGGCCCGGCTCGCCGCGATGTGGGCCGCCGTCTCCTCCGGGGTGACGCCCAGCAGCTGCCGGTGCTCCACGCCCGAGGTCTCCAGGGCGGCGAGCACCGCGTGCACGCCGTACGTCACGGCCTTGCGGTAACGGACCACCACATCCACTGCCAGCGCCACGACCGGCAGCGTAGCTCAGGCGGAGGCCAGCCGCATGGGACGCAGCGCGCCGGTGAGCTTGGCCAGCTCGGCGAGCATGGCGTCGGCGGCGGCGATCATGACGTCGTTGGGCGCCACGGTGCCGTCCTCGGCGATGAACTGCTGGTAGAAGGGGATGTTGACGGCCTCGACCACGGGGATCATCTTCAGCGTGCTGACGACCTGGCGCAGGCCGTTCACCGCCCGGGTGCCGCCGGAGATCCCGCCGTAGCTGACGAACCCCGCCGCCTTGTGCTGCCACTCGTGGTGCAGGTAGTCCAGGGCGTTCTTCAGCACGGCCGTGAAGCTGTGGTTGTACTCGGGGGTGACGAACACGAAGGCGTCGCCCCGCTCGACGGTGGCGCTCCACTCCTTGGTGTGGGCGTTCACGTACTGCTTGAGCTTGGGGTGGTTCGGCTCGTCGAGGAACGGCAGGCCCACCTCGGCGAGGTCGACCAGCTCGACGTCGAACTGGCCGGCGGCGACGGCCCGGCTCCTGAACCACTCGGCGACCTCGCGCCCGGCGCGGCCGGGACGGGTGCTGGCGACGATGATCTGCAGGACTGGCTTGTCCATGGGGTACCTCCTCAGGTAGTTGATACCTCAACATTATTGAGTAACTAAACATTTCTTAGCAAATGTTAGGATCTGCCCCGTGAGCCCCCATTCCGTCTGCGTCCGGTTCCACGTCGCCCTCGAACTGATCGGCGCCCGGTGGTCGGGAGCCCTGATCCACATGATCTTCAAGGGCGCCCATCGTTACGCCGACCTCAAGGCGGCCATCCCCGGCATCAACGACACGATGCTGGCCCGCCGGCTGCGCGAGCTGGAGACGGCCGGGCTCGTCGAGCGGCGGGTGCTGGCCACGTCGCCAGTGCGGGTCGAATACCACCTGACGGAGATGGGCCAGGAGCTGCGCCCGGTGCTCGACGAGCTGGTCACCTGGGCACACAAGTGGATCCCGCGGCCCGAGGAGCCGGCCAGATCCGCCTAGCGCGTACGGGCGAGCGCGGGGAGGCGGGCCGGGGTTAGACTCCGGGCATGCACTGGCGACATTGATGAACCACCAGCGGCCGACGCGGCAGGAGCGCGCGCGGGCCTCCGAGGTGCCGAGCACCAGACGGAGTCCCTGTCCGCCCCTTCCGAGAGGGCCGCATGTTCGTCCCCAAGCTTTACGTCTACACGTTCCTCGGCGAGTTCATCCTGCTCTACCCGGTGTACACGCTGTTGTTCACCGATTCCGGGCTCTCGGTGGCCGAGACGTCCTCGCTGTTCGTCATCTGGTCCGTGACCGGCATGGTGCTGGAGATCCCCTCCGGCGCCTGGGCCGACGCGGTGTCCCGCAGGCTGTTGTTGTTCCTGGGCCCGCTGCTGGCCGGTGTCGGCTTCGGGCTGTGGGTGCTGTTCCCGTCCTACTGGGCCTTCGCGCTGGGCTTCGTGTTGTGGGGGGCCGAGGGCGCGCTCGTCTCGGGCGCCTTCGAGGCGCTCGCGTACGAGGAGCTCGAACGTCGGGGCCTCCAGGGCCGGTACGCCGCCGTCATGGGCCGGGCCCACTCGATCGACATCGCCGCCGCCGCGTCGGCGATCGCCCTCGCCACGCCCGTCTTCGCGGCCGGCGGATATCCGGCGGTGGGGGCGGCCAGCGTGGCGGCCTGCCTGTTGTGCGCCGCCACCGCGCTGACCCTGCCCGAGCGGCGTCCTGCCCGAGCGGCGTCCACTGAGACGTCCACTGAGACGTCCACTGATTCGGACGGGCGGTATCTCGCGGTTCTGCGGGCCGGTGTGGCCGAGGCCCGTACCGATCGGAACGTGCTCGAAGCGATCGTCCTGATCTCCGTCGTGACGGCGATCTGGGGCGCTCTGGAGGAGTACGTGCCCTTCCTGGCCGCCGCGACCGGCGCGTCCAGGACGGCCGTTCCGCTGCTCGTCCTGGCCGTCTGGGTCGGGGCGGCGGCGGGCGGCCTGCTGGCGGGGCCCGCCCGCCGCCTGAGCGAGCGGTCGTTCGCGCTGGTCCTGGGGCTGGCCGCGGTGGCCATGGCGGCGGGCGCGCTGGTTCCGCATCCGGCCGGGTTCGTGCTGGTCGCCGGCGCCTTCGGGGCGTTCCAGATGGCCGGCGTGGTGGCCGACACGCGGCTGCAGGAACGCGTCTCGGGCGATCAGCGGGCCACCGTGACGTCGGTGGCCGGGCTCGGCACGAACGTGGTCACCCTGGCCGTCTACACGGCCTACGGCGCGGGATCGCCGTTCCTGTCCCACGGCACGACGTTCGCCCTCCTGGTCCTGCCGTACGTGGTCATCGCCCTGTGGCTGGCCCGGGAGCGGGTCGCGCCGATGTGATCCTCTTCGACGCGAACGGGACGCGCTTGGGCAGCGGCGGCGGCTCCTCCCCCTCCTTCTCCGGAGCCGGCGCCCCGCCCCGGCGCGCCCGCCAGCGGGACGGGAACAGCGAAGCGGTCAGCAGAATGCCGCCGACCACCAACGACCAGGTATTCAGCAATGCCGCGTACGCGTCCAGATAATCGGCGGGCACCAGGTCGAATCCCATTCTCCGGTCGCCTCCCGTGGCGGCCCGCACGACCGCCGCCCCGGCCAGGGCCGTGAAAGCCAGGCCGGGCAGCAGCGAGGCGACCGGAGAAATCCGGGAACCGGCCAGGATTCCGATGAGGACCGCGGTCCCCGCCAGCGCCGCCGTCGCCGTCCAGTCGGGGACGGACGTGGTCGCGCGGGGTCCGTACAGGAGACCGGCCGCGATCAACGGGATCGCGGCGACCCCCGCCGCGGCCCCGGCGAAATGACGAACACCATTACCCATAGGGAACACCTCCAGGCCCAATACGATACCGACATACCACCAGTTACAACTTTAGGACGAAAAATCTCCATTTGTGGCCGGTGGCCGGAAGGACGGGCATATCGCCTTAATAGGAAATATTTGGTATCTCCTCATTTGTCTGTCAGCCGTTACCGTGACAGAACCCCCCATCGAGGAGCGGCGGCATGTTTCGCTGTGCAGTGGCAGGCATCACCCTGGTGGCCGCCTGCCTGGCCACCCCCGCCCACGCGGCGTCCGACCCCGTGATCGAGGCGCTCTCGCGCGACCTCGGCCTCTCGGAGCCCGCGGTGGTCACCCGGCTGGCGAACGAGCGGCATGCCGCCGCCCTGGAGGCCGAACTGGCCACCTCGCTGGGCGACTCCTACGGCGGATCGTGGCTGACCGAGGACGCCTCCGCCCTCGTCGTCGCCACCACCGACCCCGATCGGACCGCCGCGATCTCGGCCCGGGGGGCGCGTCCCGTCGTCGTGCGGCACTCACTGTCGGAGCTGGACGCC
Source organism: Nonomuraea sp. NPDC004702 (assembly GCF_053601695.1). Classification (NCBI taxonomy): domain Bacteria; kingdom Bacillati; phylum Actinomycetota; class Actinomycetes; order Streptosporangiales; family Streptosporangiaceae; genus Nonomuraea; species Nonomuraea sp. NPDC004702. The sequence goes on along the minus strand of NZ_JBSGCE010000008.1, from coordinate 17,262 downwards.
GTCGTCCGCCGCCTGGACCGGGCCGCCCGCCGCATCCGGACGGGCCCCGCCCTCTGGTACGCCGACGTCCGCGCGAACCGGGTCGTCCTCCAGGTCCCCTCACCGTCCGGGTCCGCACCGTCCGGGTCCGCACCGGCCGCGGCCCTGGCGGCGGCGGCGCGCAGCGCGGCCGTCGTGGTGGCGCCGTCTGCCGAACTGCCCCGCACGTACGCCGACATCATCGGCGGCGACCCCTTCTACGTCGGCTCGATGCGCTGCACGATCGGCTTCTCGGTCACCAAAGGCAGCATTCCGGGCTTCGTCACCGCGGGACACTGCGGGCACACCGGCGACCTGGTCAAGTCACCGGCCGGCACCTTCCAGGGCTCGTCCTTCCCGGGCAACGACTACGCGTGGGTCGCCACCCCCGGGTACACCGCGCAGCCGTACGTCCGCGGTCCCGGCGGGACGCTGGTGACCGTACGCGGCTCGGTCCAGGCGACGGTGGGCGCGTCCGTCTGCCGCGGGGGCCCGACCACCGGCTGGCACTGCGGCACCGTCCAGCAGCACAACGCCACCGTCACCTACGCGCAGGGCACCGTGTACGGCCTGACCCGCACCAACGTGTGCGCCGAACCCGGCGACTCCGGCGGACCGTTCATCTCGGGCGGCCAGGCCCAGGGCGTGACCGTGGGCGGCTCCGGCAACTGCAGCACGGGCGGCACGACGTACTTCCAGCCCGTCAACGAGATCCTGAGCGCGTACGGCCTGACCCTCCGCACCGCCTGACCCCCGCCCTCCTCCAGGGCCACCCGGCACCCTCAGAAAATCCGTTCGCGCGCCACCGATGAGTTCCCGCGCCCGGCCGAGTCTGCCCTCCCGAAAGCGGATCCCCTCCGCCGCACCGACCACCGGGAGGCACCGATGACGCGCCCCAACCTGAACAGCCTGCTCCTGGCCAGCACCGACCCGGCCCGACTACGCGCCTGGTACGCCACCGTGCTCGACCCCGAGTCCGACACCGACGTCACCCATTACGGCGTGCTCACGTTCGGCAACTTCCACCTGATCATCGACACCCGGGCCGACGTGGCGGACAAGAATCCCGAGCCCGGACGGGTGATACTCAACTTCGACGTCCCCGACGCGCGCGCGATCGTCGCCCGGATGGAGGAGGCGGGCGTGTCCTGGCTGGCCGAGCTGGAAGACCGCGAGGGCAGCCTGTTCGCCACGGCGATCGACCCCGACGGCAACTACGTCCAGATCATCCAGCTCAGCGAGGACCACCGGAAGGCGATGTGACGATGTTCGGCAAGACGAAGGCGTTCAGCGGATTCTCCGTCAACGATCTGGCCGCCGCGAAGGCGTTCTACGGCGACACCCTGGGGCTGGCGGTGTCGGAGTCGAACGGCCTGCTCACCCTGCACATCGCCGGCGGCACCGACATTTTGGTCTACCCCAAACCCGACCACGTCCCCGCAACCTTCACCATCCTCAACTTCCCGGTCGAGGACATCGAGCAGGCCGTCGACGCCCTGGCGGCCCGCGGCGTGCATTTTCAGCGCTACGACCAGCTGAAGACCGACGAGAAGGGCATCTTCCGCGGCGGCGGCCCCCTGATCGCCTGGTTCACCGACCCGGCGGGAAACGTCCTCTCAGTCCTTCAGGACTGACGCCCGGAAGCCGGGCCGCGGTTCGGCGCCGCAGGAACACCTTCCCCACCCTGCGGCGCCCGCCCCACCGCCGAGCGTCCCATCCCGCGGTCACGGCAAAACTCGCGTTTCCGCAGGTAGGCCGCCTCCCCCATGTCCCACCCTGTCCCACGGACGATGCGCACGACCTCGCCTCCGTGTTCGGATAAGCCCCGTCAGCACGCACCGCTCACCACGTACTGACGAAGGCACGAAGCATCGGCGAGTTCCCCCGCAAATCCGATCAGAAAAGGCAGTGACAGGACATGAGCCACCACGTCAGCATCACGGACATCGAGCAGCAGCCCAGGACGCGCAGAATGAGGTTCACCCTCAACGGCGCACTCTGGTCGCTCCAAGCGTTGTGGGGCTTCTTCTTCGCCGGCAGCGGCTTCGGCAAGGTGCTGCTGTACGACGACGCCCTGTTCGCGACAGCACCCCGGGCGGTGGCCTGGTACGCGGCGGTGCCGCAGTCCCTGATCGTCTTCATCGGGATCGTCGAGGTGCTCGGCGGCATCGCCCTGATCCTGCCGGCGATGACGAAGGTCAAGCCGATGCTGACGCCGCTCGCCGCCGCCGGCCTGACGCTGACGATGATCCTCGCGGCCGGTTTCCACATCCTGCGCGGCGAGTACGAACTGGTTCCCGCCAACCTCCTCCTGGGCGGCGTCGCGGCCTTCCTCACGGCCGGACGATGGAAGCAGCGCCCCATCTCCCCCGCGCCCCTCACCACCCGGCGCGTACTCGGCGCCCTCGCCGTCCTGGTGGCCCTGGTCCTGCTGACGTTCGCCCCGACCTGGTACACGATGACCAACGTCCAGTTCTGATCACCGCCCCGGCACGCCCGGGCCGTGCCCGCACGGCAGCCGCTGAGAACAAGGTGCCATGGGCTCGAACCCCGGCACCGGCGGAGACTAGAGACCGATCCAGCAGTAGATCATCTGCTCTTCCACCTGCGCCCGGTGCAAGACCTCGCAGCCCGGTAAGGATCTCCAGCAGGTATCCATCGCCCGGTGGCACGAAGGCGAACTCCTCGATCTGCTCCCATTGCTCGACGAGTTCGTCCAACCTGCCGTCCGGGACGCCGGCCAACGTGTCGCGCACGTCCGCAGGGAGCTCCTCGATTCCCGGCCCGTCCTTGTAAGGGGAGTCGTCGGGCAGGGCCTCCCACTCCTCCATCGTCGCCGGAGCGCCCTCGGGCGGCGGATAGACAGTGGTCGTCCGCACCAGGTCCACGCTGTACGGAACGTCTCTGGCAAACGCTATGAGCCGGCCAAGAATCACATCGGGGTCGATCCACTTGGCGTCCACGGCGTCGAACGTGGCCACCCCCGGCATGGGTTTCTCAACCGCACGTGGGTAATCAGGCTTTTCCGCAGCGACCTGCCTGTTCGCCGCCCGGTAATAGTCGTAGAAGACCCCCATGCGTCCCTCTCGTTCGATCACCCGGCTTCCATGCTCACGACAGATTAGGGGATCGCACATATGTACGAAAGACGCCCGACTGCCGAGTCGGCGGTCCTGGAACCGGAGGTTGTGGAAGGACGCCGGTGACCGCATGGGCTCGACCCTCCGGGGCTGACGCCAAGTACAACCCACAAGCCTGCAGAGACCGAAGAAGGCCCTCCCCCGAAGACCGGGAAGGGCCTTTCATCTGCGGAGGATCGGGGATTCGAACCTCGGACGGTTGCCACCAAACCGCATCAACAGCTCGGATCTCACCCGTCAGGATCGTCCGGTCGGACGGCTCCCACGGTGGCTCCCGAACGAGCTACTCAGCGAAGTCGTCAGAACGACGGGATCTGCTCGGGGACCAGTCCGGCTTGGCGGAGAAGGCCGTACAGGTCGGTCTCGCCCCAGAACTCGACGATCTGACCGCCGTGCAGCCGGTAAGACTTCACACCGGTCATGGTGAGGTCGCGGCCGGTGCGATCGTGGGTGTAGGTCAAGGTGAAGGCCACGGTGACGCGGTCCTCGGCGGCGAAGAGGTCGTCCACGTGCACGCGGCAGTTGGACAGACCGGGAGTCATGACCGATCCTTCTGGATATTGACGGCCCCTGACATGCTGGCCGCCACCGTGGATGAGTACGTCCTCAGCCACGAGTTCCTTGAGGTCTGCGATATTCCGTGTCTCAAACACTCGAAGGTAGCGGCGTACGACGTCGGCGTTATGATCACGGCTGGCTTCGACTGAGTCCGACATAGAAGGACCATATACAGCGGTTTCAGATGCCACCAGGCTCTTATGTCCTCCGCGCACATCGCCCTCTGCCTCATCGTCCCGTCGCCGTCGAAGCCCTCGGGGGCTGACGGGTCAACTGCAACCCGCGGCGCGCAGAGACCGAAAAAGGCCCTCCCCGAAGATCAGGGAAGCGCCTTCCACCTGGCGGAGGATCGGGAATTTGAACTCCGGACGGCGTTGCCACCAAACCGCATCAGCAGCTCGATCTTGCGTGTCCCTATTGGTTCCCCTGGACCACCTGGCCGCGTTGGTCTTACTGGACGGGCTACATACGAGACGGGATTACAACTAGAACTGCAACTGGACCAGCCCCACTGCCGCCTGATCACCAAGCGTGGAGTGACGGACATCAATGTAGCCATAGCTCATCGCCGACCTACCGAGTCGACACGCGTGCTCGCTGCTCGACTCAGGGAGACGGCTTCTCAAACATTCTCCGGCTGCGACGACGACTCCCGGCAAGCCAAAGCGGCTCCCAACGAGCACGAGCTTGCGCGTCGACGGGAGACGAAGCCGAGCAGTGGGATACCGTCTCCCCAGGCCGACGCCGAGTCCAGCCCGGGAGCTTCCGAGCCATGAAATCTCGGCAGCGAGATCGCTACAGGCTGTTGTGCTGCTCGGAGGGGTCATCGACACCGCTCGACGTGGCCCGAATATGGCGCGGTTGCTGCTGCGGTTGTTGCCCCCGGCCCACCGCCACACGATGGGCCAGATTCTCCAAACCATGGCATATCTGCGCGAATCGGAATTTTCGGGAGCTACACGTCAGAATAATATCCGTTTTAATGGCGAATATTCGGACATCAAGGATGTGCTCTCTTTTCGCTCATTGCTGATTGTTTGCCCGCTCATAAAAGTGCGCACGTCTTTCATGCTTGACGCCGGGGTATCTCCCTTGTCGCACTATCGCAGCGCTGTGGGCGGATACAAAAAGAACAGCTCCGGCACCCGCGCTACCGCGACACCATTCACGAGCTCGATCTGACGCACGTCAATGAGCCCCAGGAGAACACCTAACGTTCTCGCCAAGATGCTCACCACGGAAAGGAATGACCCATGCCATTCATCATGCGCAACGCCCTCCCAAAGCTGGCCGCACATACACTCGCCGCCACCGTCCTCACCGCAGCGGTCATGACGCCCGCGGTCGCGGCATCCTCTGCCCCCAACCCGGCCGAGGCATACATCTCGAGCGTCAGCGCGAACGGAAACGGGTGCCCGCCCGGTACATGGGAGGCGGCGATCAGCCCCGACGGGAAGTCGTTCACGGTTACATTCAGCTCATACGAGACGCTCATCGAACCTGGTAGTGATGCTTCGGACAAGGAATGCACGCTCTCGCTGAGCGTGCATACGCCGTCGGGGACCTCGCTTTCCACCGCCAAGTTCTCCTACCAGGGCTACGCGCTCATGGACCAAGCAGGGATGAGCGCGACGCAGAGCGCAAGCTACAACTTCAACGGTGCTCCCATCCCGGCTCAGTCGGTTCGCTCGCAGATCTCGGGGCCGCACGACGACTCGTACCTCTTCTCCGACCGGATCTTGCTTCACGACGACGTGGCGTCGGCGCAGGGCGCAACGCGCGCGCTGAACGTGGCAACGGGCCTGGTCCTCACCAACAACCCCGCAGAGACCGGCAGCGGCTACTTCAACACCAGCAGTGTCGACGGGACGCTCCAGAACGGACCGAGCTGCACCATCGACCGGCGCACCGCCACCTCGGGGCAGACCATCGTCGGCACCGCGGGCGCCGATGTCATCTGCGGGTCACCGTTCGCCGACCGCATCGCCGCGCTGGGCGGCGACGACGTCATCCTCTCCTTCGCGGGCAACGACCGGATCTCCGCCGGCGCCGGAAACGACACCGTCTTCGGCGGCAACGGCGACGACGACATCAGTGGCGACGACGGCAACGACAGCCTCGACGGCGAAGCCGGCAACGACCGGATCCTGGGTGGGCCGGGCATCGACACCGCCAACGGAGGGCCGGGCACCGATTCCTGCGTAGCCGAGACGACCACCTCCTGCTGAGTCAGGTCGACGCTCCCGCCACAAGAGATGCACGATCCACGGACATCAGCCGACCTGCAAGCCGGGCTGCACCGAATCAGGCCATGCCTGCTACAAGCGGGCCCGCCTCAATGACTGCGCCGGCCATGCGGACAAGTGCCCCAAGTGCACCGTCGGCGGCCTGGTCTTCCACCAGAGGAAGGGCAAGAGCAAACTCAGGCCCGTGCCCGCTCGAACTCTTCGCCCAGCTCAAGGCACATCCCGTGGTGCAGGATGCCGAGCGGGAGAGGGCGGGAGATCGACGGGAAGACCATGGCCTGGTGTTCGCGACCAAGCACGGCTCTCCCAGCGAGCGCACAGAGGACTGGAAGATCTGGAAGCCCATCCTTCAGCAGGCTGGCGTCCAGAACGTCCGGGTCACGACGCTCGCCACACCGCCACGACAGTCCTCATCGAGCAGGTGTGAACATCCGGATCGTTCATCAAGTGCTCGGCCACACCCCGAGTGACCACCACCGAGCCCTACACCCACGTATCCACACCCCTGGTGCGCGACACGGGCGAGCTCGCCTCCGCTCTCTGGGGAAATCCCGGGTCGTTGTGACTACGACACCTTCGGAGATCAAAAAGGCCCTCTCCCCGATCAAGGGAGAGGGCCTTCCGCCTGGCGGAGGATCGGGGATTTGAACCCCGGATGGTGTTGCCACCAAACCGCATTAGCAGTGCGGCGCCATAGACCTGACTAGGCGAATCCTCCTGGAAGCCATCGCGGCTCAGCACAGCGTACCGGCCTTCTGCCGAGGCGGCAAAGCGGTTGCGCGTCGTGCCTTCACCAAGAGTTATCAACAGCCTGTGGGTAACCACCTGTGGATGAAGCCCGCCCCATGCCAGGGCGGGCTTCCGGGGTGTGGACAACCCAGCTCAGGCGGGGTTCGCCTCGCCCTCGATCTCGATCTTGACCTTCTTGCCCACGAGCACACCGCCGGCCTCCAGGGTCTGGTTCCAGGTCAGGCCGAATTCCTCGCGGTCGAACTCGGTGTTGATGGAGAAGCCCCAGACCGAGTTGCCCCAGGGGTTGGTGCCGGCGCCGCCGTACTCGACCGTGAGCTCGACCTCCTTGGTGACGTCGCGGATGGTCAGGTCGCCGACGACGGTGAACTCGTCGCCGGAGTGGCCGACCACGCGGGTGCTGCGGAAGGTGATCTCGGGGAACTTGTCCACGGCGAGGAAGTCGTCGCTGCGCAGGTGGCCGTCGCGGTCGCCCACGCCGGTGTCGATGCTGGCGGTCTTGATCGTCAGCTCGGCCGTGGACTCCAGCGGGTTCTCCGCGATCGTCACGGTGCCGCTGAAGTCGCCGAAGCGGCCGCGGACCTTGCTCACCATCATGTGCTTGACCACGAACCCGATGCGGGTGTGGGCCACGTCGAGGTTGTACGTGCCGGCGGCGGGGATGGTCAGGGACTCCCAGGTGCGGGTGCTCATCGGGTTCTCCTTGGGAACGTTGCTGTGCGGATGTCTGCGGCAACAAATGTCTACACGAGGAATATTCCGCAAGTCAACTAACGTCGGTTAAGGTATGGACGTGAAGCACATCGATGACCCCAGGCTGACGGCGATGGGCCTGCTCGCCGAGGTTCACGCAGGTCTGACGGCCCGGATGCAGCCAGTCTTCAGCGCGGCCGGGCTGTCGGGCATCGACTTCGAGACCGTCATCCGCCTGGCCCGATCACCGCGGCAGGCGCTGCGGATGACCGACCTGGCCGCCCAGACGGGCCTGTCCACCAGCGGCGTGACCAGGGTCGTCGACCGGCTCGAACGCGAGGGCCTGGTGACCAGGCAGGCGTGCGCCACCGACCGCAGGGCCTCCTACGCCGCGCTCACGGACGAGGGCCGCGACCGGCTGGCGAGCGTCCTCCCCCAGCACCTTCAGGACATCGAGGACACCTTCACCGGCCTGCTGAGCCAGGACGAGCTCGCCGCGTTCCTGCAGACGCTCCGCAAGATCAGAGACGTCGTCCGCCCCTGCGCGACCGCCGGCGCCGAGGAGACCACCCCCTCGCTCAACTGATCCTTGGAGCGCTCCTACGAGGACGTCTCCGGAACCCCCGGTCCTCCCGCGTCCGAGGGGATCCCCAAGGCGCTCCTGAGCTTGCCCATCGCCCGTGACACCGTGCTCTTGACCGTGCCGACGCTGATCCCGAGCGTCCTGGCGATCTCCGGCTCGGTCATGTCCTCGTAGTACCGCAGCACGATCGCGGCCCGCATCCGCTCTGGCAGCCCCTCCAGCGCCTGTTCCAGCAGCTCGTGCACCTCCCCGCAGGTCGGCGGGTCCACCGTGGCCACCTCGGGCAGATCGTCCGACGGGTACTCCTCCAGCTTGCGCCGCCGCCACTGCGAGATGTTGATGTTGACCATCGCCCGGCGGACGTACCCGTCCAGTGCCCCCCGGTCCTCGATCTTGCCCCACGCCAGGTACGTCTTGGCCAGGGCGCTCTGCAACAGGTCCTCCGCGTCCAGCGGATGCCCGGTGAGCTGACGGGCGGCGCGCAGCAGCGCGGGACCGCGGGCCATGACGTACTCGCGGAACTCCTCTTCCCACCCGGTGGTCTGCATCGTGGCCAGAATCGCAGCCTGATGCCCTTTTGCGACTGAGCCACAATTCAGGTTTCGGCCCGACGAAGACAAAGGTCAGTCAAGGTCGGTGGCAGATTGTTCGAAGGCGGGTGTCAGCTACCTTCCCCGGGGATGCGTATTTTGCTCCCATCTGTTCGCCGCGGCACGAGCCGCTCCGGAGTCATGTGAACCTAGTACCTGACGAGGGAGGGCGGATGGGCTATCCGAACGTCGAGCGCCGCAGACTGCTCGCGGCCGCCGCGCTGGGCCGCGCCCCGGGCATCGCCGGCCCCGACCCGGCCGACGGCGCGCCTTTATGCGCCGTCACCGGCGAGATCCTTGACGTGAGCCCGCATCTCATCGCCATCGAGACCCCAGAAGGCACCGAGGAGCGGCTGGTGATCGCCCCCTGGGCCACGGCCTGGCACGGCGCGGAGATCGCGCCCGCGGACCTCCCGGTGGGCTCCAGGGTGCTCATGCGCACGTTGCGCGAAGGCCGCGTGGTCGAGCGGATCTGGGCCGACACCACCCGCCTCACCGGCACGATCGTCTCGATCGAGGGGCGCGGGGAGCTGACGGTCGAGCTCGACTGCGGCCCCCACCGCGGCCCCCGCACGATCGTCATCCCCTACCCGGCCACCGGACGGCTGCAGGTGCGGCATCCGAAGTTCGAGCCGGGCTACCTGTTCGACGCGATCGGGATCAGGCGCGACGGCTCCGCCCTGGCGCTGCTGCCGGCGACCTCGCAGCCCGCCCACCGGTCGGGCAGCGTCCCGGCTCCGCCGCCGGCCTACGCCGGGGCGCAGGGGCGCATCTCCGGCACCGCCACCTGGTCCGACGCGTTCGACGAGGAGGAGCGAGGCGCGGCGTACCCGATGCTGGAACGCGTGGACACCGGCTGCCCCGACGCCGGGCTCTCCTGCACCGGCCTGCCCTACCTCGCCATCGGCTCGCTGCTGCAGATCAGGAACACGTGCGCCGGCCGCACGGCCAACCTGCCGGTGGTCGCCTGCGGCTGCCTGGCCGGGCGGTTCTGCGACCGCTGCGTCGAGTGCGAGACCTCGCCACGCGGCCGGGTCGCCGAGCTGTCGCCGGCCTCGTTCGTCGAGCTGGGCGGCGAGTTGATCAAAGGCTGCTTCAACGCTCAGATCGGATTGGGGTGACGGACGTGCTGGAGACGGGCGTGCTGGAATCGCAGCTGCCGATCCTGATCGTGCTGCTGGTCATGGGCACCGGCGCGAAGGTGGTCACGGTCCGCGGGGGCGGGGAGCCGGGCGCCCTGTCCAGGCTGGGCCCGGCCGTGCTCATGCCCGGCCGGATGCAGGCGCCCTCGCTGCTGGTCTGCGCGGCGGGCGAGCTGGTGCTCGCCGTCGGGCTGCTGGCCACCACCGCGCCGATCTTCAGGTGGGGGACGGTCTGCTTCTTCGCTCTGTCCACGTACGTGCTGATCGAGCTGCGCAGGCGACGTCCGGACGCGGGCTGCGGCTGCTTCGGCGAGGTCAGCTCGGCGCCGGTCGGCATGCGCTCGATCGGCCGGACGGTCGTGCTGACCGGGATGTCGGCGTTGTCGGTGGCCGCGCCGGCGTCAGGCTGGGCGGCGATGACCCATCCGACCTGGTTCACGGCCGCGGGGGTGGCGGTGATCGCGCTGCTCTCCCCCGAGATCGAGGAGCTGATCGATCGGGTACGGTACCGCGCCCCCTGCGAGCAGCGCCCCGGCCCCGCCGAGCAGGTGATGCTCTCCAGGCTCAGGTCCAGCGGCCCGTGGCGGACGTACCGGGAGGCGCTGACCTCGTCCGAACCGTACGACAGCTGGCGCGAGCTGTGCTGGCGCTTCTTCGTCTTCACCGGCCACGACCACGACGACGTGGTCTTCGCGGTCTACCTGAGCGGACGGCGTCCGGCGGTGCGCGTGGCGGTCGTGAGCAGCGACGACAGCGATTCTCTGCCGGAATATACGTCCGTATCGGCGTGACGCTAGAGAGCCCTAGATTTCTCTATCCGGGCATGGCGATACAGCTCTATTGGGCTGTCTAGCTTCCCCACTAGACAGCCCAATAGAGGTCTAGGGGCGGCGCTCAAATGGGTTGAGCCCGCAGAAACCTTCCGAAGTGCGGCACCGTGAACGCGATCAGACCGCGTTCGGCGCTGTAGATGAGCCCTTTCTTGATCAGACTGTCGCGGGCGGGCGAGAGGCTGGACGGCTTCCGCCCGAGGGCGTCGGCCACGTCGGCGGTGGCGACCGGCTCGTCGCCGATCTGGGCCATGGCGTGCATGTAGTCGCGCTCGGCGGGGGTGGCCCGCTCGTAGCGGCTGCCGAAGAAGCCCACGGCGAGCTCCTCCTCGGCCTCGGGCGCGGACACCTTGACGTCGTCGAGGGTGATCGGGCTGCGCAGCGCGAGGTCCCAGGCGACCTTGCCGTACGCCTGGACGAAGTAGGGATAGCCGTCGGCGGCCTCGTAGAGCGCGTCGAGGGCCTCTTGGGTGAACTCGACCTTCTCCTCCCGCGCGGGCAGGATCAGCGCCAGGTCGGCGGCCTCACGATCGAGCTTGTCGATGCGCGCGTAGCGGAAGAGCCGTTCGGAATAGCTCTTGCTGGCCGACAGCACGCTCGGCAGGTGCGGCAACCCGGCGCCCACCACGATCAGCGGCCCGCCCGACTGGGACAGCTCGTGGCAGGCGGCGCAGAGCGCGGAGACGTCGGCGGACTGCACGTCCTGCATCTCGTCGATGAACAGCGCGATGCCCACGCCGAGGTCGGTCGCCACGCCGGCGGCGTCGACGAACAGCTCGGTGAGGTCGATCTCCAGGTCGCCCGAGTCGGCGCGCCCGCGGCTGGCGGGCACCTCAATGCCGGGCGACCAGTGGGAGGTGCCCTTGGCCGCGGACGGGTCGCGCATCGCGAACGCCTTCAGCACGCCGAGGAACTCCTCGATGCGCTCGGGCGCGCGGTGACGCGGCGCCAGCTCGCGGATGGCCATGTGCAGGGCGGCCGCCACAGGACGCCGGATCGACTGGTCGGGCCGGGCCTCGATCTTGCCCGTGCCCCACAGCCGCTGCATGGCCATGGACTTGAACGTGTTGAGCAGGACGGTCTTGCCGACGCCGCGCAGGCCGGTGACGACCATGCTGCGCTCGGGGCGGCCTCGGGCGACCCGCTCCAGCACCACTTCGAACTGCTGCAGCTCACGGTCGCGCCCGGCCAGCTCCGGCGGACGCTGCCCGGCGCCGGGGGCGTAGGGATTGCGCACAGGGTCCACGCTCTCGGACTTTATTGCCGGATATAGCGGCCGTCTTAGATTTGGGAAGAAAGCGCTACGGCGTGTCCGAGCGGGAGCTGTGGCGAGCATCGTCATCGGACACACCCCCTCTCACCAGGCCGAACCCTTGTTCGATTTCGATACCCAGAACTGTAGCGCGGACTCGAACATGCATGCGATGGTTTCGAGTAAAAGATCTTTGCAACAGTCCGGGACGCCCGTGCGTCTGGGTGTTGTGGAGTTCGAGGAGTTCGTGCAAGCGCGTGGCGCCGCCCTGCTCCGGTACGGATACGTGCTCACCGGGAATCCGGACGACGCCGCCGACCTCGTCCAGGAGGCGCTGCTCAAGCTCGGCGACACCTGGCGCAAGGTGCGCAACAAGGACAACCCGGAGTCCTACGTCCGCACGATCATGGCGCGGCAGCACGTGAGCTGGTGGCGCCGGCGGCGCAGGGAGCAGCTCACGGGCGAGGTGCCCGAGGGGGCGTACACCGACAGCCACTCCTCCGGCGAGCTGTGGCGGGAGCTGGCGACGCTGCCGCGCAGGCAGCGGGTCGTCCTGGTGCTGCGGTACTACGAGGACCTGTCGGACCAGGAGATCGCCGACGTCCTCGGCATCTCCCGCGGAACCGTCCGCAGCCAGGCGTTCCGGGCGCTCCAGACGTTGCGCATCAGGCCAGGGCTGTTCGAGAAGGGACGAACATGAGGAGCGAGGACGACCTGGCGGAGGCCCTGCGGGCGGCGGCGGACCGTGCGCCGGAACCGTCCAGCCTGCTCGGCGGGGTGGCGGCGCGCAGACGGCGACGGCGCAGGCGGCGTACACAGGGGCTGGCCGCCGCGACGGCGGTGGCGGCGGTGATCGCGGCCGTCACGCTCACCACCGGGAACGGACGGGAGGAGGCGCCGCGGCCCGTCGCCGCGCCGCAGGTCGTGCCCCTGGAACGGGCGTGGCCGCAGGCGGTCACCACGATGCCCGCGCAAGGGCCGGACGGATGGCGGCGCTTCCCGCTCACCGCGTTCGACGCCACGCGGATCCTGGTCGCCACCGGCCCCAGGGAGGACACGTTCCGCCTGTTCGAGGTGTACGACACGGTCACCCGGACGTTCCGCGAGCTCGCCGGACTGACGGTCCCTCCCGGCATGAGGACGTACCTGCCCCAGCCGCCGGCGTTCGACGGGACGAACCTCGCCTGGTACGTGAAAGCCCTCCGCGACGACGGCACCCCCGTACGCGAGATCTGGACGGCCCCGCTCGCGGGCGGCGCGCCCCGGCGGGTCGCCGCGATGACGGGCGAGCACCTCCGGATCGAGCGCATCGCCGTAAACGGTGACCGGATCATCTGGTCGGAGGGCGGCGGAGGCGTGTGGTGGATGCCGCTCGCAGGCGGCGAAGCGCCGCGGCTGATCCCCGGCAGCGAGGGCCTGCACCTCATCAGGTGGCCGTGGGCCACGGACGCGGACGACTCGCAGAAGGTCCAGACCAAGGTCGTGGACCTGTCCGGCGACCCCTACACCGTGCGCGTCGTCGTCCCCCGGGACGTCGTGACGCTGCGGTGCGGGCCGTTCTGGTGCTGGGGAGCCCAGGGCGGGCGCTCGTACCTGCAGCGGGCCGACGGGACCGGCGCGATCGAGCCCCAGGGGCTCGGCCTCGCGCCCCGGCTCGCCGACTACCCGGCTCTCGACCGCTTCGCGGTTTCCGACGGCGAGGTGTACGACCTCGCGACCGGCGCGCTGGTGACGTTCGAGCGGGTGGGGATCTGGTGGGGCGACGATCGGTCCGCCGAGCCCAGCACGATCGTCTACTGGGCGGTCTCGGGGAAGGAGTACCGGTTGCTCAACTTGGCAGCCGTCCCGCCCGCGCAATAGCGTTCGTGGCCATGCGGACCTTCGCGAACGTACAGGAACTCAAGGCGGCCGTGGGCGAGACGTTCAGCCCGACCGAGTGGCGCACCGTCACCCAGGAGCAGGTCGGCCTCTTCGCCGACGCCACCGACGACCACCAGTGGATCCACGTGGACGTGGAGCGCGCCAAGGAGGGGCCCTTCGGCGGCACGATCGCCCACGGCTTCCTGACCCTGTCGCTGCTGCCGACGTTCATGTTCGAGATGGTGCGCGTCGAGGGCATCGCGATGGGCGTCAACTACGGGCTGAACAAGGTCCGTTTCCCCCGGCCGGTGCCCGTGGGCGCGCGGGTCAGGGCCGTGGGCGAGCTCACCGACGTCAAGGGCACCCCGGCCGGCTATCTGGCCAACCTGAAGATGACGATCGAGATCGAGGGCGAGCGCCGGCCGGCCTGCATCGCCGAGTCGCTCATCCTGTACGTCCCCGCGAGCTGATCACCGCAGCGACAGGACGATTCCCACCACCGCGGCGAGCCCGATCAGCCCGAGATAGGCCAGCACGAGCCGGGTGTCCCTGAGCAGGCATTTGCTCCGGGTCAGCCCGGCCCGCCGCGCCTTCCAGTACCCGGCGAACCCCAGCGCCGCGAAGCCGAGCACCGCCCACGGCCCGAGCAGCCAGGCCAGCAGCGCCACGGTGGCGTACACGCACAACCGGAGCGGATCGTACGGCTGGCCCTTCAGAGGATCACCAGCCCCGGCTTGGCGGCCACCGCGGACAGCCGCTGCCGCGACAACTGCGGCCAGGCCTGCACGGCGCAGAACGGCGCGCACTGGTCCTGCTCGGCACGCGTGCCGACGTGCACGCAGCACTGCGTGAGCCGCTCCTCGATCATGGTCGAGATGTCCATGAACGGCTTGATCGTGATCCGCACCACCCGCTCCCCCAGCATCCTGCGCAGCTTCTTCCGCCGGCCGGGCAGCGCCGAGGAGGCGAGGGTGAGCAGCGTGGCGACGCCCAGGTCGCAGTTCTCGCAGATGTCCCGCCACAGGTCGCCGATCTGCGGGTGGGACAGCGACGACTGCTCCGACAGCAGCCCCAGCAGCGATTCCTGGACGGCCATCCGCAGCTCGCGCGGCAGCTCGGAGTCGGCGATGCGGTTGGAGACCAGGCCCAGGTTCTCCTTGAGGCGGTCGTGGCCGATCAGGGCGACCAGCGAGCGCCACTGCTGGGCGTCGTCGCGGATCAGGTAGCCGACCGAGCAGCAGTGGGGGTGCGAGCAGGGCAGCGCGGTCAGGTCGCGCCAGGTCACCAGGCCGCCGGTCTGCGGGCCGAGCCGCTTGAGCACCCCGGTGTGGGTGAGCCGGTCGGACGGGTCGATGACGCCCGATCTTCCCGAGCCGAACTGGGGTTGCAGCGACACGCCGCCGACGAACGGCGTGTCGAGCGCGAGGCGCACGACGTCGCCGATCTCGCCGTCGTTGACGCCCAGGGCCGCGGTCATGACCAGGGTCGTGAAGATCTCCCGCTCCGACAGCCGCCGTACGGCCTCCGCCTTGATCCGGCGCAGGTCGCCGCCGCGGTGGTGCTTGGACGCCTCGGCCGACGAGCCGTCGTACTGGAGGTAGACCTCCACCCGGTCGCGGTGCTCGGTGAGCAGGTCGAGCAGGGCGTCGTCCCTGGCGATGAGCATGCCGTTGGTGTTGATCAGGATGCGGGTGACCGGCCGGCTCACCAGCTCGGCGAGGAGGGTCTTCAGCTCGGGGTGGAGCGTGGGCTCGCCGCCGCTCAGCATCAGGACGTCGAGCTTGCCGTTCTCCCTGGCCAGACGCTGGTCCACGTTCGCCAGCACGTCGGCCACCGGGACGACGCCGCTCAGGTCGGGCGAGCTGTCGGCGAAGCAGGTGGGGCAGCGCAGGTTGCACGCCTCGGCGATGTCCTCCAGGAGGATGCAGGTGTGCTGGGTCTGCATCTCGGGCAGGCCGTCGAGGTACGCGCCGGGGATCGGGGCGAAGTTTCCGGACACGTCGGGGATGTGCTGTTTGGTGGGAGCGGTCCACTCCTCCAGGTAGGAGAGGATCTCCGGGTCCTCGTCGTACAGCGTGCGGATCAGGCCGTGTTCGCGGCAGCCGCGTTCCAGCCACACCTTGCCGTCGCGTTCGGCCAGCCAGCCGCTCAGCCGTTCGACCTGGTCGAGGTCCCGGCCGTGGCATTTCGGGCAGAACGCGTTGACGTACCGGAGGATGCGGTCTCCCCGTAGCCCCATCCCTGCGCTCATGTCGTGACCTTCCGTTTGAAAAGGGCATCGTAGTGGCCGCGACGCCACCCGTACGCGAGCCTGAGCGCGAGCAGCGTCAGGCCAGGGACCAGGAACCATTGCGGCCCGGTCAGGTCTAGCCACAACGTCTCGTTCGCCCTGGTGAACTCGACCAGGAACCGGAAGGCCGCGTATCCGGCGAGATAGAGCGTGAACAGCTCGCCGGGCTCGGTCAGCCGCTTGCGCGCCCACCGCAGCGCGACGAACGCGGCCAGCTGGAAGACGATCTCGTACACGAACGACGGGTGCATGGCCTGGCCCGTCAGACATCCCGGGCATTCCGGGGTGGACGGCGGCGCGTGCACCCCCCAGGGCAGGTCCGTGGGCCTGCCGGGCGCCTCGGTCAGGTGACAGCCGATACGGCCGATCGCCATGCCGAGCGCCACCGCCGGGGCGAACAGGTCACCGGTGCGCTCCTTGTAGCCGATGACCTTCTTGGCGACCAGCACGCCGACGTACGCGCCGGTCAGTCCGCCGAGGATGCTGCGGGAGCCGTACAGCCAGAGGTCGGCGAGGTCGAGCGTCTCCAGCCAGCCCGCCAGACGCATGCCGATCGCGCCCCCCACCAGGGCTCCGGTGACGGCGACCAGTGACTGCTCGTTGAGCGCGCCCCTGGCCCTGGCCTCGCGGACGAAGACCACCGAGGCCACCAGGACGCCCAGGCCGACGAATATCTCGTGGTAAGGCATGGTTCAGCCGTACAGGCTGGGGTTGAGGCCGGTGCAGACTCCGGCCGTCAGCATGGACCACAGTGCCCAGCCGATCGCGAGCCCCAGCCCCAGACCTCGGGACCACGACTTGCGGACCAGGCCGAACCCCAGACCACCGCCGAGACCGACGAGGGCCAGCAGCACCGCGGCGGCGATCACGACCCCCTTGTTCGTGCCGTTGATGGCGGAGAAGAAGGCGAAGAAGCCCACGATGCCGTTGACGACGGTGTAGGTGAACACGCCGACGACCAGCATCGCGCCGAGAAGCATCGCGGAGTTGCGACTGCTGGGTGGTGGTGGCGGCGGCGGTAGATGCGTCGACCGTGACGGTCGCGGTGGTGACGACGGGGGCGGCGGGAAGTTCCCCGCCCAGGATTGTGACGGTGGCGGCGACAACGGTGCCGGCCGTGACGACGGCGGGGGCATCGATCCCCCCTGTGACGACGGCGGGGGCATTGGCCCCGCCTGTGATGGCGGCGGGGCCGTCGGCCTCGCCTGTGGCGGTGGCGGGGCCGTCGGCCTCGCCTGTGGCGGTGGCGGGGCCGTCGGCCTCGCCTGTGGCGGTGGCGGGGCCGTCGGCCTCGCCTGTGGCGGTGGCGG